>DASRVZ010000167.1:0-10912 GCA_035654835.1 Dermatophilaceae bacterium
CGAGGCCAAGCGCCGCCCCCGCAAGGGTCAGGACGCTCAGGCTGCGGCTGCTGTTCCGGTCGCGCAGGCGCCCGTGGCTCAGCCTCAGATTCCCGCACCACCGGCACCCGCACCTGTTGCGGCACAGCCGGTTTCGGTGCTCGGCGCAGGTGGCGGCAAGGCCCTGGCCAAGCCGCCGGTGCGCAAGCTCGCCAAGGACCTCGGCATCGACCTCTCGCAGGTCGCTGGATCTGGCGAGGGTGGCATCGTCAGCCGCGCTGATGTCGCGGCTTACGCGGCGGGCGGCGGCACCGCTGCGGGCATCGACGGCTCCACGGCAGCCGGCTCATCGACATACGTGGCACCCGTGTTCGGGGCGATCGGCGAGCGTGAGGTGCGCATCCCGATCAAGGGCGTGCGCAAGATGACCGCACAGGCCATGGTCGCCTCGGCGTTCACCGCGCCGCACGTCACCGAGTTCATCACCGTCGACGTGACCCGCATGATGAAGCTGGTGGACCGCCTCAGAGCCGATCGCGAGTTCCGCGACGTCAAGGTCAGCCCGTTGCTGGTCGTGGCCAAGGCCCTGATCATCGCCAGTCGTCGACACCCGGGGATCAACGCCACCTGGGACGAGGCCGCACAGGAGATCGTGGTCAAGAACTACGTCAACCTCGGTATCGCCGCAGCCACCCCCCGTGGGCTGATGGTGCCCAACATCAAGGACGCCGACCAGATGTCGATGCGGCAGCTGGCCGACGCCATGGCCAACCTGATCTCGACGGCCCGCGACGGCAAGACGCAGCCGGCCGAGATGTCCGGCGGTTCGATCACGATCACCAACGTCGGTGTCTTCGGCGTCGATACGGGCACGCCGATCCTGAACTCCGGAGAGGCCGCGATCCTGTGCTTCGGCACGATCCGTCAGATGCCGTGGGTGGTCAAGGGCAAGATCAAGCCGCGCTGGGTCACCCAGCTGGGCCTCTCGTTCGACCACCGACTGGTCAACGGCGATCTGGGCTCACGGTTCCTGGCCGACGTGGCCGCGATCCTGCACGACCCGGGCCAGGCCCTCGTCTGGGGCTGAGGCTCTGCCAACCCAGAGCACCAACCCGCCTTGTTGCGCCGAAACCACCGTTTGAGGTCAGTTCAGACCTGTAGACGGTGGTTTCGGCGCAACAAGGCGAGGTAATCGGACGCTCAGTGGGAGAGACCCGGCGCGGCCTCTGCGTCCGCGGCGTCCGACTTGCCGCGGCTCTCGTATGCCGAACCGCTGCGGAGCTCGACGTGCGGCAGGAACCACACGACGACGAACGCAATGACCATGACCGCGGAGCCGATCAGGAACACCAGGTCCATCGCCTGGGAGAAGCCGACCAGGAATGGTTTGGCCAGTCGCGGGTCGAGCTGCTGGATGAACGAGGAGTCGGCCAGAGGGTTGACCGCACCGCCACCGCCACCGCCGGTCTTGGCCTGTTCAAGGCTCGCAATGAAGTCGACGTTGGCCTGGTTGTTGCCCGTCGGGGACTGGGGATCATTGAGCGCCGCCTGGAACTCTGGGGTCGGAGCGATCTTGGCAAAGGCTGTCGCAATGCGGTCGGGCACCGCGGTGAACAGGATGGACAAGAAGACGGCGACGCCGAGGGTGCCGCCGATCTGACGGGTGAAGGTCGCCGATGCGGTGGCCACGCCGATGTCGCGCGGTGCGACGGCGTTCTGCACCGCCAGGGTCAGCGGCTGCATGTTGAATCCGAGGCCGAGTCCGAAGAACAGCATCACGATCATCGTCTTCCAGAGCGCGGTCTCGGCGCCGACGTAGTGGAACGAGAAGAGCGAGACGATGAGCAGGCCGCAGCCGATGATCGGGAAATGCCGGTAGCGGCCCGTCCTGGAGATCATCTGGCCCGAGATGATCGAGCCACTCATCATGCCCAAGGTCATGGGGAGCAACATCAAACCGGCCATGGTCGGCGTCGCGCCCTTGACGATCTGCAGGTAGAGCGGCAGCGAGGCCAGCCCACCGAACATGCCCATCCCCAGGACAACCGAGGCGATTGAGGCGACGCCGACGGTCTTGATCCTGAACAGACTGATCGGGAGCAGCGCCTCGGCCCCCATCGCGCGCTCGACCAGGAAGAACGCGATCAGGCCGACCAGACCCACGCCGTAGCAGGAGAGCGACCGACCGGAGCCCCATCCCCACTCGCGACCCTGCTCGGCGACCAGGAGCAGCGGAACGAGCCCAACGGTCAGCGCGGCAGCGCCGCCGAAGTCGATGCGGTGGTCCAGTCGGGTGTGACGCAGGTGCAGCGTGCGGTCAACCACGAACAGTGCCGCGAGGCCGATGGGGATGTTGACCAGGAAGACCCAGCGCCAACCGGTGATACCCAGGATCGTGGCCTGACCGGCGAAGAAGCCGCCGACGACCGGGCCCAAGACGCTGGACGTGCCGAAGACCGCGAGGAAGTAGCCCTGGTACTTGGCACGCTCGCGTGGCGGCACGATGTCGCCGATGATGGCCAGCGCGAGGGAGAAGAGGCCACCGGCGCCCAGCCCTTGGACGGCCCGGAACCCCGCCAGCATCGGCATCGACGTGGCGAACGTGCACAGGATCGAGCCGAACAGGAAGATCACAATGGCTGCGGTGAAGAACCGCTTGCGGCCATAGATGTCCGAGAGCTTGCCGTAGAGCGGCGTCACGATCGTCGAGGTGATCAGGTAGGCCGTGACCACCCAGGCCTGGCCGGAGAGGTCGTGGAGGTCGTCGGCAATGACGCGCATGGCCGAGGAGACGATGGTCTGGTCGAGCGCAGCCAGGAACATCCCCATCATCAGGCCGGCGAGGATGGTCAGGATCTGCTTGTGCGTGAGCGGCCCATGGGACTCGGACGCGGGCACAGACCCGGCTGCCGCTGAAGCGGCGGCGGCGTTGGCCATCAGTTCTCCTTGCTGGTCTTGCCGGCGAGAACGTCGCCGGAGGGAGTGGCGGGCGCGCCCTGGAGCAGGAGCGACCCATACAGCTCTTTGGAGGTGTCGAAGGACACGGCGAACCGCTCCAGATAGCCCGTGAAGGCTTCGGCGTCCGCGGGTTCCCAGTCATGCAGCATCTGCCGGAACCACTCACCGCGCGCGGCCTTGACACGCTCGACGAGCTCCGCCCCCTCGGCGCTGAGCGAGACCATGAACGCGCGGCCATCCTGGGCGTCGGCCACCTTGTCCAGCAGCCCGTGGGAGACCAGCGTCGTCACCTGACGGCTCACTGTGGAGACGTCAGAGTGGATGCAGTCGGCCAGCAGGGACACCCGACGCGGCCCGCCGATCAGGTTGAACAGGATCGGGTAGGACGCCGGCTCGACTCCCGGGTGCAGCTTGGGGGTGTGATGGCGCAGCGACTGGAACAGCTTCATGACGCGGACCAGCTCGGTGCTGAGCTGGGTGGCATTCTCAAGGCTGATCGCCATGGGGTCTCCGCGGTCGTAAGGAACTTGCTTGGCACATACAAATATCACGTACAACTTGTATGCCGCAAGCAAGTGCCCAGAGCTCTTGCCGACCGAACACCCCGGCGGCACCGTTCTGGCTCCAAAAGGGGCCGAAACGGTGCCGGCGGGGTGTTCGGTTGAGGTGTTAGTGGGTGACGACGAGGGCTTCCAGAACGCGTCGCGCGATCGCATCGTCACCGACCACGTTGTATGCCGTGTCGCTCACCGAGCGACGCCCGGCGGCCCGGCGAGTGAACGCTTCGGTGGACAGGCTGATGGTGGTTGCCCCATCCGGCGGTGGATCGGCGGGCATCTCGTGGCCGCGGGGCCGACCCTGCTCGTCCGCCACCACCGTGACGCCCTGACGGGCGGCGGTCGGGCCGGTCACGTCGATGATGACGGCCTGCCCAGGTTCGAGACCAGCGCCTTTGGCGATCAGCTTGGGCAGCTGGAGCATGACCGTGCTGACGAACACTGATGCGGCACGGGAGTCCAGATCGCCGGGCCGCCCGAGGGCGCTGCGGATGTCCTGCTCGTGCGTCCAGACGTCGAAGGTGCGCAGCAGCAGCACGGTCGCCGCCAGGTCCGGGCCGAATGGCCCGGCGATAACGCTCGAGTCCGTCAAGATGGGATTACGCAGTGTCGAAAGCCGTTGTGCCAGAACGTCTTCGAGCTCGGCAACGACCTCCGCGGCGGTGCGTCCGCGACGCACCTCCACGGCATACTCGACCTTCTTGCCGAGGTCATTCCTGATGTGCTCGTAGTGCGGCAGGTCGACCCGGGGATCCTTGTGTCCCTCGAGCCAGGACTCGACGCCGACGACATGCGATATCTGGTCGTGCACCGTCCATCCGGGGCACTCGGTGGGCTGCGCCAGGTCCTGCACTCCGCATGCGTGCCCGAGATCTATGACGGCCTGCGTTGTCTGGGCGAAGGCGTCGACGAGGTCATGGAGACGCGCGGGCGCCGCCGGGTCTGGAGACATGGGGCGAGCCTACCTAGGGTGTGGGCATGACCACAGGACCCAGCACGGCGGCGCACCCGACGAAGCTGCCGCTGGCCCTGGCCGCAGTAGCGGTCGTCGCGGTGGTCATCCCGGCGGGTCTGCTCGGCGGCGCGTTCGCAGCCCCTGTCATCGGGCTGCCGGATGCCGGAGAGATCGTTCGATGGGGACTTCCGGTCGTGCGAGCTGTCCACGATCTCGCGGCGGCCAGCACGGTGGGCCTGCTCGTTGTCGCCGCCACGATCATCCCCGAGGCACGTGGCACCTCTCGCCGGATCATCGCGTCCCGATACGCCGCCGCCTCGGGAGTCGTATGGGTGGTGGCCGGGCTCGTCGGACTGGCCCTCGCGTTCGCCAGCCTCTCCGGCTCCAAGCTCACCGACCCCTCGTTCGGCGCCCAGCTCCAGACGTTCGTCTTCCAGCTCGAGTCCCTGCGCGTTGCCCTGATCAGCTCGGCGATGGCCCTGGTGGTCACCCTCGGTGCCGCGCTTGTCCGGCGCCGCTCGGGCATGGTCGCCCTTGCTGTGCTCAGCATTCTTGCGTTGCTTCCACTGTCCCTGGCTGGTCACGCCGCGGACGCGGCTAGTCACGACACGGCCGTCACCGCCCTTGCGGTGCACCTTGTTTCGGCCGTCATGTGGGTCGGCGGCCTCCTCGCCCTGGCGATGCTGCGACCCATGCTGGGCGCGACGCTGGGTGTCAGCGTCCAGCGCTACTCCACCCTCGCCGGGTGGTGCTTCGGGGGCGTCGCGGTGTCCGGGGTGGCAAGCGCGTGGATCCGGGTCGGCTCGATCGACAACCTGGGTTCGAGCTACGGCGCGCTGGTGATCCTCAAGGTCGTCGCCCTGGCCTTGCTCGGCATCGCTGGTTGGCGGCAACGCGCGCGCGTCGTCGACCGGATCGCGACGGATCCGCTCGCCGCCCGGCTGTTCGGGCGACTAGCCCTCATTGAGCTGGTCGTGATGGGTGCCGCCTTCGCGCTGGGGACCGCGCTGTCGCGCAGCGCCCCTCCGCCCATGGACATGCAGATGGGCATCCCTGACCCCGCAATCACCCTGACCGGCTATGACGCTCCCGCCGGTCCCCTCACCGGCAGCGGCTGGCTCACCGTCTGGCGCATCGACTGGCTCTGGTTCGGGGTTTCGGTGCTCGCCGTGTCCCTCTATCTTGTTGGCGTCCGGCGGTTGCGCGCCCGTGGCGACTCCTGGCCCGCGCTGCGCACTATCGGTTGGGTCCTTGGCTGGGCCATCTTCGCCTGGGCCACATGTGGGGCGCCGGGTGTCTACGGACCGGTCCTGTTCTCGGTCCACATGCTCATGCACATGACGGTCTCGATGTCTGCTCCGATCCTCATGGTGCTCGCCGCTCCGGTCACCCTCGCCCTGCGCACACTCACGGCGCGGCAGGACAACACCCTGGGCCCGCGCGAGCTGTTGCTCGGCCTGGTCCACTCCAGATACCTTGCGGTTATTGGCAATCCGGTCGTCGCCGCTGCCATCTTCTTCGGTAGCCTGGTCATCTTCTACTTCTCGCCACTGTTCGAGCTCGCGTTGCGCACGCACACCGGGCACGTCCTCATGACCACGCATTTCTTGCTGGCTGGATACCTGTTCGTGTGGGTGCTCGTGGGGATCGACCCGGGCCCCAAGCGTTGGCCGCCGTCGCTGCGCCTGATCATCTTGTTCGTCACGATCTCGTTCCATGCGTTCTTCGGTGTCGCCCTGACGACCGGCACGGCCCTCCTGGCGCCGACCTTCTACACGAGCCTGCACCTGCCATGGGCAGTGGATCTGCTTGCGGATCAACGCAATGGCGGCGCCGTCGCCTGGGGCGTCGGCGAGCTGCCAACGCTGATCCTGGCCCTGCTGGTCACCCTGGCCTGGGTGCGATCCGATGCCGCTGAGACCAAACGACTGGACCGCCAGGCCGATCGCGACGACGACGCGGACCTGAGGGCCTACAACGCGCATCTCGCCGCAATTTCTGATCGAGCCGAACCCACCCGACCCACCTCACCACCATCATGATCAACGACCTCACAGCCAACGACACCGGGACAGTGACATGCGAATAGCCCTGATCCAGCTCGGGTATGACGACCGGGAGCCCGTCTCCGAGCGGGTCACCAGAGCCGCCGATCTCGTCCGCGCACAAGCGGGTCACGACCTTGTCGTGCTGCCGGAGCTGTGGGCACCAGGCGGGTTCTCCTATAGGGAGTGGGACAAACGCGCTGAGCCCGTTGACGGCCCGATCGCGTCGGCCATGTCCGCCGCCGCGCGGGTTGCCGGGGTGATGTTGCACGCAGGGTCGATCATCGAACGCCCCGTCGACGGTGAGCGCGGCCCCGAGGGTAAGGACCTGTGGAACACATCGCTGGTCTTCGCGTCCGACGGGTCGCTGGTCGCGACCTACCGCAAGATCCACCGCTTCGGCTTCGGTCAGGGCGAGCCGTTGCTGATGGAGGCAGGGGACGCCTTGTCGCTGGTCGACGTGCCCGACCCCTCGTCGGCCGCTGGTCCCGCTCGGGCAGCGCTGTCGACCTGCTATGACCTGCGGTTCCCCGAGCTGTACCGGGCCCAGCTCGACGCTGGCGCAACGCTTTTCGTCATACCCGCGGCGTGGCCTGCGGCTCGGGTGCGCCACTGGACGCTCCTCGCGCACGCCCGTGCAATCGAGAACCAGTGCGTCGTCGTGGCCTGCAACACGGCCGGCACACACGCGGGGGTGGAGATGGGCGGGCACAGCCAGGTCGTGCTGCCGACCGGCGACGTGGCCGCGATGGCCGGCACCGACGAACAGGTGCTCAGGGTTGAGGTCGACATGAGCGTGGTCACGGACTACCGCGCGAGCTTCCCTGTGCTGCAGGATCGACGACTGCCGCTGAAGCCATCGGTTGGCCCCCGACGAGTTGCACCTGGATCTTCGAGGCGCGTAGCGGACCAACCTCCCGGCTGACCACATGGCGCAAGCCCGTCATTGATCGAGCACCAGCGAGGCTGCGCTATCAGTGACGGGCTTGCGCTAGGTCGAACCTGGCTCCTGTCTAGAACGCGTCCTCGGGCAGATCCATCAGCGAGTTGTCCGTCGCTTCGGCGATCTGGCGCTCAGCGGCGATCTTGGGAAGGACCGTGCGGGCAAAGAAGGATGCCGCACCGATCTTGCCTTCGTAGAAGCTTTGGTCCTTGGTCGATGCGGTGCCCGCGTCAAGGGCAGCCTTGGCGATCTCGGCCTGTCGAAGCAGCAACCAACCCACGACCAGGTCACCGGCGCAGAGCAGGAGACGAGAGGTGTTCTGACCGATCTTGTAGAGGTTGGCCGGGTCGCCGCCCTCCTGCCTCGGGTCGGACTTCATCAGCTCGCCGACCATGTGGCCGACGATCCCCTCGACGTCCTCGAGGCCCTTGCCCAGCAGCTCGCGCTCGGTGTGCAGGAAGTCGGTGCCGTCACCAGCCTTGACGAAGTCCTTGATCTGTGTGGAGATGTGGCCCAGGGCCTGCCCCTTGTCGCGAATGATCTTGCGGAAGAAGAAGTCCAGGCCCTGGATGGCGGTGGTGCCTTCGTAGAGCGTGTCGATCTTGGCGTCCCGGACATACTGCTCGATCGGGTAGTCCTGCAGGAAACCGGAGCCGCCGAGTGTCTGCAACGACTCGGTGCCCAGCAGCACCCAGGCACGCTCGGAACCCACGCCCTTGACGATCGGCAGCAGCAGGTCGTTGACCCGGTTGGCCATCGCGGCTGGAGAGTCCTTCTCGAGCTGATCCGAGCCGGTGGTCAACAGCACCTGGTCGATGACGTCCTGCTGGGAGGCGGTGTAGATGACGAGGGAACGCAAGCCCTCGGCATAGGCCTTCTGCAGCATGAGGGAGCGGCGTACGTCGGGGTGGTGGGTGATGGTCACTCGTGGGGCAGCTTTGTCCGTCATGTGCGTCAGGTCGGCGCCCTGTACGCGCTCCTTGGCAAACTCGAGCGCATTGAGGTAGCCGGTCGACAGTGTGGCAATCGCCTTGGTGCCCACCATCATTCGGGCGAACTCGATGATGCGGAACATCTGCGCGATGCCGTCGTGGACGTCACCGACCAGGGTGCCAACCGCGGGCTCCCTGTCGCCGAAGGTGAGCTCGCAGGTGGTGGAGGCCTTGAGCCCCATCTTGTGCTCGAGGTTCGTGACGTAGACGCCATTGTGCTCGCCGAGGTCCCCGGTCTCGAGGTCGACGTGGTACTTGGGCACGACGAACAGCGACAGGCCCTTGGTGCCGGAGCCGGCGCCCTCGGGTCGCGCGAGGACCAGGTGCACGACGTTGTCGTAGAAGTCAGCATCGCCCGAGGTGATGAAGCGCTTGACCCCGGTGATGTGCCAGGTGCCGTCGGCCTGCTGAATGGCTTTGGTGCGGCCGGCGCCCACGTCGGAGCCCGCCTCGGGCTCGGTGAGCACCATGGTGCCGCCCCACTTGTTGTCGACCATGTGACGCGCCATCTTCTTCTGGTCCTCGGTGCCGAGGCCGTAGAGGATCTTGGAGAAGGCGAAGCCGGCGGAGTACATGTGCACGGCGGGGTTCGAGCCCAGGACCAGCTCCGCGACGGCCCAGCGCAGCGACGGGGGAACCACCGTGCCACCGAGCTCGCGGGGGACGTCCATCCGCCACCACTCGGCGTCCACATAGGTCTTGTAGGACTTGACGAACGACGCCGGCAGGCTCACCGAGTTCGTTGCCGGGTCGAACACCGGTGGGTTGCGGTCGGAGTCGAGCAGGCTCTCGGCCAGCTCATTCTCGGCCAGGCGGCCGACCTCGTGCAGAATCTCGCGCGCAGTGTCCTGGTCGACGTCGGCATAGGGGCCGGTGCCCAGGATCTCCTGGCGGTTGAACACCTCGAACAGGTTGAACTCGAGATCGCGCAGGTTGCTCTTGTAGTGGCCCATCATGGTCCTCCGTGCTCTGATCGAGGCCGCATGCCGGCCCCGCCTACCCACCATTACCGGTCAGTAACATCCATGATGCTACTGGTCGGTAACAAAGCGCAAGGGTCTGATCGAATCGCCACATTCGTGTCGGGACACCCAGCTCGCCCAGAACCTCCCGCCGCGGATGTCGCCGGCACATAGGTTGAGCACGTGACCACGAGCACGGCGACCGGTGAACGGAGCACTCGTCGACTGCTCCTGGCATACCTGTGGGCCCAGATCGACGAGCTGCGGTCGCGTGAGCCGGGCGCCCGCATCGACAGCCCTGACGCCGTCCACCGGATGCGCGTGGCATCCCGTCGACTGCGCAGCAGCCTGGCGACGTTCCGACCGCTCTTCAAGGGTTCGAAGGCGCAGCGCCTGCGCGGCGAGCTGCTGTGGGCTGGCACCGTGTTCGGACCGGTTCGCGACCTTGAGGTGATACGGGCCCGCCTTCACCAGACTGCCTCGACCCTTGTGGTCGACGCAGCTCTCGCTGCCGTCGTGGATCAGCTGGATCAGGAGCTGGCGGAAAGACATTCGCGCGCTCACCAAGAAATGGTCGCGACAATGGACGGCCCACGGTATGCCGCGTTGCTGGCCGCGCTCGAAGCCTTCGTGAGCAAGCCACCGTGGACCAAACCAGTTGCGAAGGCGGCAGCACGAGTTACGTTGGCGGCATTGGTAAGGGGTGCGTGTGCCCGTCTCGACAGGGCCGCCAAGGCGGCCAGCGCTGTCGAGACGCTCCAGGCGGGTGGCCCCGAGCTCCATGAGGTACGCAAGGCCGCGAAGCGAGCCCGGTATGCCGCCGAGGTAGCAGTCACGTCCGTTGGCGCTGCAGCCCGCGCCTTGGTCGAGCGGATGGCGGAGCTGCAGGAGGTGCTGGGCCTCCATCAGGACAGCCTCATGATGCGTGCGCTGATCCAGGATCTTGCAGACCGGATGACGACACACCGGATGACGAAGCGTCAGGCGTCCGCCCTGAGCCTGCTGGCTGGGGCGGAGCAGGAAGACGACGAGCCGATTCTGGCGTCATATCGTCAGGCGTTGGCGGCGGCATCCACCGACGAGGTCCGGAGCTGGATGAGGCGGTGAAGAGCCCTCCACCATTCAGGTAAGGTAACCCTTACTTCAATGATTATCGGAGAAGATGGAATGCGATTCAACGCACGGGTGGCCTTTGCCGCCGGACTGGTTGCAGTGACTCTGGGCGTCGCGTCCTGCGGCAGCTCGAAGAGCGCGACCGACGAAGGCAACGGTTCGGGCGACACAGCGACGCTGACCCTGTACAACGCCCAGCACGAGGACCTCATGAAGCTCATGGTCGCCGACTTCACCAAGACGACAGGCATCAAGGTCAACATGCGCAACGGTGAGGACTTCGAGCTCGGCAACCAGCTTGTCCAGGAGGGTGGCGCCTCACCCGCAGACGTGTTCGTGACCGAGAACTCCCCGGCGATGACGCTCGTCGACAGCAAGGGCCTGTTCAGCAAGGTCGACGACGCCACG
>DASRVZ010000168.1:0-6616 GCA_035654835.1 Dermatophilaceae bacterium
CTCGGCGCCGGCACGCCCTTCGCAGCCGCGCACACGTTCGGACAGACCGGCCCCTTTCGCTCGCCCAACACCATGGGCGCCAACGTGGTCTTCGCGGGCTCGAGCACGACGCCCGGCGTCGGCGTTCCGATGGTGTTGATCAGCGGACGCCTGGCCGCAGAACGCGTCACCGGCCCCGATCCGCTCTATCGCTCGTTGGCTTGGCGTTGAGCGGCACCATGGCGCTCCACCAGACAGCGCAACGAGCGACGGCATGATCACCAGCGACATGGCACCGGAGCTGGCCAGAGCCTACGAGCACTGCCGCCGGATCCACGAAGCCCACGGCCGCACCTACTACCTCGCGACCCGACTTCTCCCTCGGACCCGACGTCCCCACGTCTGGGCCCTCTATGCCTTCGCCCGAGTGGCCGACGAGCTTGTCGATTCACCCGACACCAAGACCCCAGACCCTGAGGCGCTGCTCGTATGGCGCGCACGGTCAATGACATCAATGCGATCCGAGTCCTCGCCGGACCCGGGCGAACAACCCGTCCTGGCCGCGACATGGCACACGATGCGAAGGTTCGGGCTGGACCCACATCTGTTGGAGGAGTTCCTCGACTCGATGGCCATGGACCTGACGGTTACCCGCTACGCCTCCTGGGAGGAGCTTCGTGGCTACATGCGGGGCAGCGCGGCGGTCATCGGCGAGCTGATGGCACCGCTGCTGGGTGCAAGCGGGCCCGATGCACTGGGCCGGGCGGCGGCGCTGGGCGAGGCGTTCCAGCTGACCAACTTCATCCGTGATGTCGGCGAGGACCACCTCCGCGGACGGATCTATCTGCCACAGACCGATCTGGCGCGTTTTGGAGTCAGCGAGGACCTGCTCGCCCACGCTGTGCACACCCGCGTTCCGTCACCCCAGGTGCGGTCGCTCGTTGCCTTCGAGGTGCGTCGTGCCACGAGCCTCTACGCCTCCGCCCAACCCGGGCTGGCGATGGTCGATGCCCGCAGCCAGCCGTGTCTGGAGGCTGCGTTCACGCTCTACAAACGGATCCTGCATCGCGTCATTGCCAATGACTTCAACGTGTTCGAGCGCCGACTTGTCGTGCCGACCTGGCAGCGTCTGGCCACGGCTGGACATATGGGCGCTCGCACCGCCAGCGCCACCCTCACCGAGGCGTTCGCATCTTCGCGCCGGTCCATACCCACATGGCGCAACCCATGAGCACCAGCGCAAACCCGAATGCCAGGTCCTCGACCGGCGCGTAGGCAATGCGACCGTCGCCGATGAACACGATGCGACCCGAACCCAGGATGGCCGCTTCGCTGTAGCGGACGATGCCGCGACCTGTCAGCCAGCCGTTGGTGAGCAGCTGGAAGCCCACGACGATGCCGTATGCCGTCCACCAGGTTCGCGAGCGCACGAGCGCCGTCCGCAGGACGAAGAGGTCCCCAAGAGTCGCGGCCAGCACGGCGACTGCGGCCGCGACGGCATACGGGGTCATGCCGCTCGGCGCCTCTCACGGACGACCGACACAGCTTCGAACGTCAGGATGCCGGCCAGCGGGATCACCATGAAGAACGCGTACTCCTCCAGCGGCAGTCCCCACAACCGCACGCCGAACGTCTGAGCGGGGTCGAACCACCAGTGCCCCGAGGCGGTGGCCAGGAGATCCCAGGTGATGAACGCCATGGCGACCGGCGCGATAGCCATGAGCAGACGCAACGGCTGGCGCAACACGCTCAGGCGGTAGTGCCGATGCAGCGGCAGGGTCCCGATCAGGACAAAGGCCAGCATCGCGGCATACGAGGCGTGCCTCACGATCGGTTGACCACCGAAATCAGAAGGCGGCTTCCATGGCACGTCGCCGGACCTCGGTCTTGAAACCTGCCAGGAGCGCGTCCATGGGGGCGCCCGGCAGCGGGAGGGTGTCGTCGGGGGTAAATAGCCATCTCAGGATCTCGGTGTCGGTCATCCTGCTGTCGCGCAGCACCGTGAACGTGCCGGGGAGCTCGGGCAGGAGCCCGTCCTCGTTGACAAACTTCGCCGGGATGGAGATGACGTGGCGTGGGCCGATCCGGAGGCTGAGAATCTGCCGATCCGTAATCAGCTGGCGCACGTCGCTCAGCCGCAGCCCCAGACGTTCGGCGATGTCGGGCACGGTGAGCCACTCACCCACAAGCTGTTCGAGCTCCGCGAGCTCGTCGGACTCAGCGCGCTCCGCGAGATCGTCATCGGCAGGTGAGTCAGGATCGTTGTCGTTGGCCACGGGTCAAGAGTGCCACTGTCCGGGCCCGGGGCAAATTATTGCCACCATCAAGGTCCTGGTCCAAACGTCGCGATAAGTCCCTTGCGCGTCGTCGGTTTCGTGTACCTTGACATGAGTCCCACAGGCACCATACGCCACATCCGCACTGTTGACACATCACCTGTCCCGCGGGCGACACCTCGCCTGTCTCGTCCGGACCCTGAGGAAGGGAAGCCCAGCCATGAGCCCCGTCGCCGGAATGCCTCCAGCGGCATCACCGCTGCCGGCCCAGACCACCAGCACCCTCATCCAGCGCAGCTCCAACCCCGCACCTTATGGCTGGCAGGTCGTGACGGTGCGATCTGGCGACACCCTCAGCGACATCGCTTTCACGCATCGCACCACGATCGGTGCCCTGCTCACCCGCAACCGGTTCGTTGGCGACGGCAGCTTCCTCGCGATCGGAAGACAGCTGTGGGTCCCCCGCACCAAGCCAGCCCCGCAGACCTCCAGGAAGGTCGCCCCCGCCGCACGGACGGCGACCTATGTGGTTCGCTCCGGCGACACGCTCAGCGACATCGCGGCCAACCACAAGGTGAGTCTCGCGACGCTGTTCTCCCTTAACAAGATCAGCCGGACGGCATACATCCAGCCCGGACAGCGGATCAGACTGCCCGCACCCGCAGCCAGGGCAAAGGCCAAGTCAGCCGCTTCTGCTGCCGTCACCACGACGATTGTCACCGTTCGCTCTGGAGACACCCTGAGCGACCTTGCCGTGCACCACAAGGTGAGCGTGGCCTCGCTGCTGAAGGCCAACAAGCTGTCGCTGCGCTCGGTCCTGCAAATAGGCCAGAAGCTGAAGGTCGTGACCCCGAAGAAGGCCAACAGCAGCAATACGTTTGCCGGTCGCACGTACCCCGCCAAGATCGTCAATGCCGCGTCGGCGAATCGTGCCTACCTCGCCCGGCACAACGTGCCGAGCCGCACGCAGACCAAGGCCATGATCATCGCCACCGCGCGTCGGCACGGGGTCGACCCCAACCTGGCGCTGGCCATCTCATGGCAGGAGTCTGGCTGGAGCCAACGCCAGGTCTCGGTCGCGAACGCCATCGGCGCGATGCAGGTTATCCCGAGCTCAGGGGTCTGGGCCTCAGAGCTGGTCGGCCGCAAGCTCAACCTGCTCAACGCCCAGGACAACATCACCGCGGGCGTCGTCATCTTGCGCGCCCTGTCCCGCAGCGCGACCAACCAGAGCCAGGCGATCGCGGGCTACTACCAGGGCCTGTATTCCGTCCAGAAGAGCGGGATGTACACGGACACCAAGCACTACGTGGCCTCCGTCCTGGCCCTCACCATCAGGGTCTAACCAGAGCTCGCATGAGCCCGTGGCCGTTCCCGGGCTGTGCCTGCACAGATTGTTCTGCGGTGTTACATAGACTCTCCGCGTGTCTTCCGCTGGTCCCTCCTCCCTCATCGACCGTGTGCTCGATGGGCGTTATCGCGTCATGTCGCACTTGGCCGATGGCGGGATGGCGACGGTCTACGTCGCCCTCGACCAGCGTCTCGACCGTGAGGTCGCGCTCAAGGTCATGCGCCCGGACCTGGCCAGGGATGAGACATTCGTCGGCAGGTTCCGCCGCGAAGCCCGCTCCGCCGCGAAGCTGAGCCACCCCAATGTTGTGGCTGTCTATGACCAGGGCGAGGACGACGGCCACATGTTCCTGGCCATGGAGCTGGTCAACGGGCTGACGCTGCGACAGGTCATGCAGGCCGAGGGACCGCTGACCCCTCGCGCCGCCCTGGACATCCTCGACCCGGTTCTCCAGGCTCTTGGGGCAGCGCACAGCGCTGGCCTGATCCACCGCGACGTCAAGCCCGAGAACGTCATCCTGCGCGACGACGGCACCGTCAAGGTCGCCGACTTCGGGCTGGCACGGGCGGTCGACACCGTCACCTCCACCGCCCACACCGGCGTGCTTCTCGGCACCGTTGCCTACCTCTCACCCGAGCAGGTCGAACGTGGGATCGCCGATGCACGCAGCGACGTCTATGCCGCAGGGCTGTTGCTGTTCGAGATGCTCACCGGATCCAAGGCGTTCATCGGCGACTCACCGATCCACGTGGCCTACCAGCACGTTCACAGCAGCGTTCCTGCACCCTCCAGCCGGGTCAACACGGTGCCGGTCGAGCTCGACCTGCTCGTCGCACGGGCCAGCGCACGAGACCCGGACAACCGACCTCGGGACGCCAACGAGATGCTGGCCGAGATGCGACAGGCACGCCGGGGGCTCACGACCGCTGAGCTCGACCTGCGCCCTCCGGTCACCGGTGGCTCAGCTCCTGCCAGCTCGACGATCGCGCTCCCGCGCACCGAAGTGGTCCAACCGGACGCAGCACACCGTCCTTGGGCGAAACGGCTCGGTCTGAGCCGACATCTACGACGCGACGAGGAAGGGCGGCGTCGGCCCAGCCGGCGGATGGCGCTGATCGCGCTGATCCTGGTCGCGGCCGCGACGACGCTGTGGTTCTTCAGCGCGGGCCCGGGCGCCACGACCACAGTGCCCACTGTCAAGGGTCTGACCACGCAGGCGGCCGAGCGTGCGCTGAACGTGGCCCACCTCACCCCCAAGGTGGTTCGGGCCTTCGACGAGACCGTCAAGGCTGGAGTGGTCATCGCCAGCGACCCCGCGACCGGGCGCGAGGTCGGTCGGGGATCCACGGTCACCTTGACCGTGTCGCAAGGATCGGAACGGTACGCCGTGCCCCCGCTGGTCGGACGCTCGCAGGCCGAGGCAGAGCAACGTCTGATCGAGGCCAGACTCACCACCGGCAAGGTCAGCCAGGCGTTCAGCGAGACCGTGCCACAGGGCCAAGTCGTCTCCACGTCTCCACCCGCAGAAACCTCGGTCAAGCGGGCCACGGCCGTCGCCCTGGTGATCAGCAAAGGTCGTCAGCCGATCGAGATCGTGGACTGGACCGGCAAGCCGGCCAACCAGGCGTTCACGGCGCTGAGCGACGCGAAGCTCAAGGTCGATGCCACCAAACAGGACTGGAGCGACACCGTCCCCAAGGGATCGGTGATCAGCCAGACCCCGGCAACCGGCACGCTCTTCCAGGGGGACCGGGTCACCCTGGTCGTCTCCAAGGGCCCTGAGTTCGTGAAGGTCCCCGATGTTTTCGGCAAGCAGGAGCGCCAGGCCAAGTCGCTGCTCGAGGGTCTGGGCTTCGCGGTGAAGGTCGAGCGCTATCTCGGTGGGCCCTTCGGCACAGTCACGCGGCAGTCGATCGCTGCGGGGGCTGAGGCACCAAGGGGCACGACTATCACGCTCAGCGTGGTCTGAAGGCCCGAGCCCGTTGACCCATGCGCGTTCGAGTCGACTCGCGACGCTCCTGCTGGTGGGCGTCACCGCGGTGTGGGGCTCGACGTTCTTCCTGATCCGCGATGTCGTGCGGGTGCTGCCCCCGACCGACTTCCTCGCGGTCCGCTTCACGATCGCGGCAGCCGCGATGGTGGCCGTGTTCTGGCGACCGATGCTGGCCCTGGGCAAGCGCGAACTGAGAATCGGCATCGGACTCGGCGTCGTGTACGCCGTTGCGCAGAACCTGCAGACCGTCGGCCTGGCGCACACCGACGCCTCCCGGTCCGGCTTCATCACCGGCACCTACGTCGTGCTGACCCCCATCTTCACCGCTGTCCTGCTGCGCGAACGCATACCCCGGTCGACCTGGCTCGCGGTGCTCATGGCCACTGCGGGCCTGGCGACGTTGTCTCTGGGCGGTCTCGGCGCCGGTGTAGGTGGCAGCTCCGGTTTCGGCTTCGGCGAGTGGATGACCCTGCTCTCGGCGGCCGCCTACGCGCTGCACATCATCGGCCTGGGGCGCTACTCATCACCCGCGACAGCAGCTGGGCTCTCTGCCGTCCAGATCATCGCGATCGCCGCAGTATCCCTGGTGGCGGCCATACCCGGTGGCATCGAGCTCCCGACGGGTGGCGGCCAGTGGGCGTCAGTGCTCTACATGGCGCTGATAGCGGGTGCCGTGGCCATCTGGGCTCAGACCTGGGCACAATCCCATCTGACCGCAACCCGCGCCGCCATCGTGATGACCCTCGAGCCAGTGTTCGCAGCCGTGTTCGCGGTGGCATTGGGCGGCGAGTCGATGACCCTCTGGATGATGTTCGGCGGAGCCATGGTCCTTGCCGCGATGTACACGGTGGAGCTCATCGGCCGCCGAGCCGACGTGACCGCCGAGCAGGACCCCCCGGCCGAGCTGCTCCATCACGAGGTCTGACGTGGCCTACGCCTGATAGGAGTCTGCCCGCATACGCAAGGCGTGGGTCGTTGTTCGTCTGTCGAGGGCAGTCCGATGCCAGGGACTCTTAG
>DASRVZ010000169.1:0-5432 GCA_035654835.1 Dermatophilaceae bacterium
GCCTGCCGGATCGTGTTGAGGCCGGGCACCTTGTAGTGCTCCATCAGCGAGGCGATCGAAGGGAGCTGATCGCCCGGCGCGAATTCGCCGGCAGCGATCCGGGTCTTGAGGTCTTGGGCGATGTCGCGGTAGCGTGCCACGAGCTCACACTATCACCGCGAAGGAGGTAGGCAAGAGGGCACGAGCCGACTAGTGGTTTACATAAGGTAAGTTATCGGCGGTAAATCAGTAGTGCGGTATTGCAGCTTTGCTGCGGCCGTGGCATGGTGGTGGTATGACTGGTTTTCATGGCTACGTCGGACTGCAGTCCCGCGGGCTCATCGCATTGCCGAGCGAGCTACGCCGGCGGATGCATCTAGATGAGCCGGGCGCGCAGGTCGAGATTCTCGAGCGCGGTGACGGGGTGATCGAGCTGCGCGCGGCGCTGCCGGTGCCGGCCGATCAGGCATGGTTCTGGACCGAGCAGTGGCAGCGGCGTGAGCGTGAAGTCGACGAGCACATTGCCCGCGGCGAGGTGGCCGTGCACGAGTCGACCGACGACTTCCTCACCCACCTGGACGAGCTCGATTCCGCGGCTGCGAAGTCGTGAAGTTCGAGACGACCCCCGCGTTTGACAGCGACTACCGCCGGCTCAAACCCGAACACCGAACCGCGTTTCGTCTTGTGGTCAAAGAGAAAATCGGCCCAGCCTGCGACGCCTACGCGGCGGATCCATCGACCCCGTGGCCCGCGGCGCTGCGCGTGAAGTCCGTCCGCAACGCGGCCGGCGTACTGGAGATGACCTGGTCATTCGCCGGCCCCGACGGCCGCGCCACCTTCGAGCTCATCACCGTCGACGATGACCTGCGCTGCCGATGGCGCCGAGTCGGTGACCACGCCGTATTCAAGCATCCGTGAGCCGCCGGCCGCAGACGCGTGTCATTGACCGGCAAGCCACCCCCAGTGTTGCCTGGGACAACGACTAACAGACACTGACGGTCCCTCCGCCCGACGGACAGGTCAGGGACGACGGAGGTGCCGGTGACCCGGTGGTGGAAGTCCGATCTGCCGGTGGCGACGCCGGGAGAGCCGCGGTTCAAGGGTCGGGAGCAGGTCGTCTTGGTCGCGCGGCAGCGAGCTTCGCGACCAGAGGGTCAGGTTGGCCTCGATGGGCCGAAGAGTTGGGAGACGCGACCGGGGGAGACGCCCAGGACGGTGGCGGTGTCCCGGACGGATAGATGTTCTTGGCTTCGCAGGCGCAGGGCTATGGCGCGCCAGTCTTTTGCGGCTTGCTCCAGGTCCTGCTGGGCTGCGGTCATCCGGGATCGCACGGTCTCTACCTTGAGCTCGAGACCGGCGAGCTCGGGGGTGACGGCCACCTCGTAGTCCTCTGGTTCACCGCCGCGTTCTGTAGCCAGAGCGTCGCGGGCCATCCGGGGGGCGTCGGCCAGCGTCATGGACTGGGTGAGGGCTTCCCCGTCGACGTAGAGCTCCCACCCGTGCTCCCAGCGACGCGCGCTCACCGCTATCGTGCTGTTCATTGCAACCACCCTTTCGGTAGGCAGGTCAGGGACTTGATGGCCTTGCCGACCATCCCGGGAGACTGCACCCGGTGGCCCGTTGGCAAGGAAACCTGATGCTGGCCGCACGGGCAGGTCCACACCTCATGGCTGCCCTTGCCCTGGCGGGAGAGGCAACCGTGAGCCAGTAGTGCGGCTACTACCTCACGGGTCTTCATCGGCTTCGGCATGAGTCTAATTTAGACCCCCTAAAGTGTCAATGTCAAGGGGGCCTAAACACTGGGCAGTCGTTGCGGGATCGTCGTCAGACTGGCTGGTGATGAGCCACGAGCAGCCGCCAGGGTGTTGCCGGTGTGCCGCAGGTCGAGGAGATGCAGGTTCGGCACTCCGATCTCGGCCACCAACTCATGCCACTTCACTGATCTGTTTGCGGGCATGCACGACCTTTCGACATTTCCACGCATCCCAAGGAGGTCGAGCGGCCATGACGCTCATCGGCGACACAAAGTTTGAGTCTGCCGGCGTCATCGATGCCGTGCGTGACGGCTTCGGAGCGTAGTGGGCGTCGACCACCGCAGTACCGGGTCTTGCGGACCCTACGTCGTCACTGCAAGACAGAGAGCGCGGAAGCAGACAAGGGTTCGGCGTCTGTAGAAAAGCGGGTAGTCGGCCGTCTTTCGCTTACCCCGGGGCGATGAGGTCGTCGTCGGTGGATCAGTGGGTGACAGGTGTGGCGACCGGTTTGCCGAAGTAGTAGCCCTGCCCGCATTCCCATCCCTGGGCGCGCAGGATGTCGGCCTGCAATTCGGTCTCGATCCCTTCCGCGATGCCGGTCAGGTGCATGCCGTTGACCAGCCCGCTCACACCCTGGGCCAGGGCGTTGGCCTGGCTGTCGCCGCTGGTGAGGTCGTGCACGAATCGCAGGTCGAGCTTGACCCCGGTCACCGGCAGGTCCCGCAACACCGAGATGGAGGAGTACCCGGTGCCGAAGTCGTCCAGGTGGATGCCGACACCCAGCCCGCGCAACGACTCCAGCGCGACTCGGGCAGAGTCCACCAGGCTTAGGACGGCGGTCTCTGTCACTTCGACCACAATCCGGGCGGGGTCGACCCGGTGGGCCACCAGAGTGTCCCGCACGCTTGTGAGCCAGCCGGGCGCAGCCAGCTGGACAGCCGAGACGTTGACGCTGATCGGACCGGGCAGGTCCGGACGCTTCGCGAGCAGGGCGCAGGCCTGGTCCAGGACCTGGGCGCCAATGGCGGTGATCAGCCCGCTGTCCTCGGCGACGTCCAGGAACTCCCCAGGACTGAGCAGCCCACGGGTGGGGTGCGCCCAGCGCACGAGTGCCTCGTGTCCGACCACGTGGGCGTCGGCCAGGGCCACGATCGGCTGGTAGTACACCACGAGCTGACTGGCGGTGATCGCCTTACGCAGCTGGTCTTCGACGGTGAGGCGGGCCAGCGCTTGGGCGTTCATCGCCTCGTCGAAGAAGTGCCAGCTCGCTCGCCCGTTGGCCTTGGCCCGGGACAGTGCGGAGTCTGCGTCGTGCAACAGGCTCTCGGGTGTCGAGGTCGAGGTCGAGGTGGCGATACCGATGGAGGCGGTCGGCACGATCCGGTGGCCGCGTATCTGCAGGTCGGTGGCGAGCGAGGCGGACACCCTCTCGGCGCAGCGTTCGACATCCAGGACGTCTTGGACGTCCTGGCGCACGATGACGAACTCGTCCCCACCAAAGCGTCCGACCCGGTCCCCCGGGCGCAGGGCGCCCACGATCCGGTCCGCCACGGTGGCTAACACCTCGTCGCCGGCCGCGTGACCCAGCGAGTCGTTGACGACCTTGAAGTTGTCCAGGTCGACGAACAGTGCCCCCACCGACGTGCCCGCACGGCGCGCGGTACGCAGATCGACCGCCAGGATGTCCAGGACCCAGGCCCGGTTGTGCAACCCGGTCAGCGGGTCGTGGAAGGCCTGGTAGGTCAAAGCCTCCTGGGCCTTGTGCTCGGCGGTGATGTCTTCCACCTGGACCATGACCAGGTTCGCCTGGCCGTCCCTGTCGTGGAGCAGCATCGTCACACGTCGGACCCAGACCGTGGCGCCGTCGGCCCGCACCAGGCGCAGCGTCGTGGCGCCCGTGTTGCTGGCTCCGTCGATGACTCGGGCGCGGGCCTGGAGAGCTTCTTCGGCGTCGTCGGGGTGGACAAAGTCCGGGAGCCGGTGTGCCAGGAAGTACGCCTCGTCGTACCCAAGTAGATCGCAGAACGAGCGGTTGACAACCCGGAAGGCGCCGTCCAGGTCGGCCAGGGCGATACCGATAGAGGCGGAACCCATCAGGGTATGGACCAGATCTTCGGCCGCGGCCAGGCTCCGCGCGTTCTCGGCTGCCTGCCTCGCCTCGGTCATGTCGCGGGCGATCGCGGATGTACCCACGACCCTGCCGTCCGGGTCGCAGATCGGTGAGATGGTCAGCGAGACCGGGAACACCGTTCCGTCCTTTCGGCGTTCGATCCTCTCAAAGTTCACGACAGTTTGGCCGGCTCCGACCTCTGCCAGGATGGTGTCCGCTTCGCCTGTTCGATCCTCGGTGCTCAGGAGGATGACGGACTTGCCGATCATCTCCTCGCTGGAGTAGCCGTACATCCTCTCGGCGGCCGGGTTAAAGCTCGTGATGGTGCCATCGGACGAAGTGCTAACGATCGCTTCGCCACTGAACTCCACGACTGCCGCCAGACGCCGGGCCGACTCAAACGCCTGCCTCGCCTCAGTCACGTCGCGGGGAATCGCAGTCGCGCCGATGACTGTGCCGTCCACGTCGAGAATCGGTGAGACGGTGAGCGAGACCGGGAACACCGTTCCGTCCTTGCGCACACGGATGGTCTCAAAGTCCTCGACGGCCTGGCCGGCTCTGATCTTTGCCAGGATGGCGCCGGCCTCGCCTGTTCGATCCTCGGTGCTCAGGAGCATGACGGACTTGCCGACCATCTCCACGCTGGAGTAGCCGTACATCCTCTCGGCAGCCGGGTTAAAGCTCGTGATGATGCCGTCTGGCGTGTTGCTGATGATGGCATCCCCGCTGTACTCGACGACTGCCGCCAATCGCTCCGACCAGCGCCGACCCTGTTCTGCCTTCTGCCGGTCGGTGATGTCGCGCACCGCAGCGATCACCACCACGCCGTCCCCGGTGTCTACGTGGGACAACGCGATGTCCACCGGGAACTCGGTGCCATCCCGCCGCTGGCCGCGCAGCTCCAGATCGGTTCCCATCTCCCGTGTCTTGGGGGCTGCGACGTA
Organism: Dermatophilaceae bacterium; assembly: GCA_035654835.1. Lineage (GTDB taxonomy): Bacteria > Actinomycetota > Actinomycetes > Actinomycetales > Dermatophilaceae > UBA4719. Next base: position 4,788 of record DASRVZ010000169.1, read on the forward strand.
CCCATCCCGCTGCACCTGGTGGACCGTCCGCAACGACTCCGGCACCAGCGTCTCGATGGGCAAGCCGACCAGTTCGCCGCGCTCATAGCCGAACAACGATTCCGTATGGCGATTGACAAACCGGATCACGCCCGCCCGGTCCACCCCCACCAACGCGTCAGGCATTGCCTCCAACAGATCCTTGAAGTTCGACTTCTTCGACAACGTCCAGCCCCTCTCGAGTCGTGGCAAGTAACTCGGATCTCGCAGGATTACGAAAGCTGAAGAAGCAGCCCCACACGTTGATGGGCAACCTTACGTCGGGACCTGTTCCAAAGACCGGAAACACAGTCAGGACTTTCCATTGCCCGGTCCGTATGCAGAGCCAACTGTCGGGAAACGACCGGATCTGCCGCAGTCCGTGCGCGCCTCCGGAACGGGAATTCGACCGAACTTGATACGCTGGGTGTCCACTAGTCGGCTCGTGCCCTCTTGACTACCTCCTTCACGGTGATAGTGTGCGCACGTGGCACGCTACCGCGACATCGCCCAAGACCTCAAGACCCGGATCGCTGCCGGCGAATTCGCGCCGGGCGATCAGCTCCCTTCGATCGCCTCGCTGATGGAGCACTACAAGGTGCCCGGCCTCAACACGATCCGGCAGGC
>DASRVZ010000170.1:0-2650 GCA_035654835.1 Dermatophilaceae bacterium
CCGACCTCGACGCACCGCTGATCGGCGCGTTCCTGGACCACCTCGAACACGAGCGTGGTAACCAGGTCCGGACACGCAACAACCGGCTGGCCGCGATCCACTCCCTGTTCGGTTATGCCGCGCTGCGTCACCCCGAACACGCCGCGACGATCCAACGGGTGTTGGCGATCCCGACCAAACGCTGCCAACGCAACCTGGTCACCTGGCTCACCGAGCCCGAGGTCGACGCGCTGCTGTCCGCGCCCGACCGCACCACCTGGGCCGGGCGGCGTGACCACGCGATGCTCGTGCTCGCGGCCCAGACCGGGCTGCGGATCTCCGAGCTGACCGGGCTTACCATCGCAGATACCCACCTCGGTGTCGGCGCGTACGTGCACTGCGTCGGCAAAGGCCGTAAGGAACGCGCGACACCGTTGACACCCCTGACCGTCCGGGTGCTAGGAGCCTGGCTCGCCGAACGCGGCGGGGACCCTCGCGATTCGCTGTTTCCGACCAACACCGGCACCCGCCTGAGCAGGGACGCGGTCGAGCACCGTCTCGCCCGTCACCTCGCGACCGCGCGCAGCACCTGCGCCTCGCTACGGACGAAACGCATCGGCATGCACACCCTGCGGCACTCGTGCGCCATGACCCTGCTTGCGCATGGCGTGGACGTCACCGTGATCGCGCTCTGGCTCGGCCACGAGCAGCCCGCCACCACCGCGCAAATCTACCTGCACGCCGACATGACCCAGAAAGAACGAGCGATCGCCCGAGTCGCGCCACCAGGAACGACGCCCGGCCGCTACCGACCCCCCGACACCCTGCTCGCCTTCCTCGACGGCCTCTAACCGAACGCCTGGATTATGCCGACCCGAGCGGTTCGGATCCCTTACCCAGCAGGAGATTCACGCGAAGGTCGGCATAATCACCAGGTCGGCATAATCAGAGTCAATGCCAAGCAGCGGGAACGGCAGCACCTTGGCGATCTCCGCCAGCGCCGCGATCACCCACTTGCGGGCCTTGTTCGGCACCGACCGGTTCTCCGTCCAGCCGGTGGCGATGTCCGTGACAGTCAGCGTGTAGGCGTGCTCACCGATCGCGTTGCCGCCCTCATGGCCGACCAGGTCGATCTCCACAAAACCGGGTGCCGCATCGTCCCACTGCGCCCAGGTCCGGATCGCGATCGCGTCCTTGAGCAGCGAACCAGGCTTGGTGTGGCTACGGCCACGCAACGTCATCGCAGCCCGGTCCGGCGCCAGGCGCCGGTCCATCGTGGCCGGCGACATTCCGGTCAACGCGCCGGCCAGTTCGTCGCTGACGTCGAGCTCACCGAAGCGCCGCAACGTAGCCACCAGCTCGCCCATCACCGGCGCGAGCCGCTTACCCGTAGGCGCCCCCAGCACCGCCCAACAGAACCGCAGACTGGCCACGACGTCCTCCCCATACTTGGGAACCCGCGGCCGGCGCGGCCGTACGACCCTCGGGGCCAGCCCCTGCCCGAGCGCCCTACGAGCATGGTTGCGGTGCCAGCCCGTCGTGGCGCACAACTCGTCCAGGATCGTCCCCTTCTCCACCCGGCTCGCCCGCCTGTAACGCGTCGCGATCGTCTTGGCCACTGCCTGCCGCTGGCTCATCGTCAGTCCCATCACCGAGACCTACCGGTACCCCAGGACTCCAGACATGGCGTCATAATTCGTGAGTGGTCCGCGCGAGTTCTAACCCGCAGCGACGGGCCAGGGCCGGTGCCGGGGTAGCGGGTTTGGTCGTCGATCAGTGCTCACACACTCCTGAGCAGCGGTTATGGCCCGCCCGGTGGAGTTGAACGGTCATGATCGCCGTCGGCCGCCGGCTCACTATTGGACAGCACCATCACATCAATTGTGGCGCACCCAAGGCGAGAGGCAGCGTTCACATAGCTACGAACATGCAGGTCAAACGGTTAGAATGGTGGCTTGGCGCACACCATGTCCGGAGCCCTGGTACCCGGTGTTCGGGCACGGTAGGCACGCGCTACGCGCGCACTTCTCGATGAGTCAACGACCCAACTCCGCGCGCATCTTTGGTGAGTCAACGCGAGACATTGCGCGGTTCATCGAAACACGCTACGATCTAAAGGGGCTCCACTCCGCACTCGGATACCGTCCACCCAACGAAGTGCACGACGCATACCGATCCGCACAACAAGCCGCGTAAGAATGACAGAATCACTGTCCAAGAAACTCAGAGGAGATCTGAGAATTGTCAGAATATAGAATCGCAAGTCAGTTTCGAGTTATCTGCCACAGCTCGGAAAAGGAGCCAGATGCCGGACCAGACGACGTTCGAAGGCTTGCTGGAGGCTGTGCCTGACGCTTTGATCGGGGTCGACCCGTCGGGCGCGATTCGGTTTGTCAATCACCAGGCGGAGCTCTTGTTCGGCTATGACCACGACGAGCTGGTCGGCCAGCCCCTCGAGACGCTGGTGCCGGAATCGCTCCGGAAGACCCATGCGGCGCAGCGTGAGAGCTATTTCTCAGACCCGCTGACCCGGTCCCTGGGATGCGGCCTGGATCTGAGCGGTCGGCACCGGGACGGCACCGAGATCCCGGTGGACATCAGCTTGTCCCACCTCGACACGGTGGACGGCCCGTTGGTGATCGCCTCGGTGCGAGACATGACCGAACGCAAG
>DASRVZ010000171.1:0-8108 GCA_035654835.1 Dermatophilaceae bacterium
ACCTGCCACCGCCGCAGGTGCGCCGGCACCTCCGGAGAGGGCTCCAACGACCGCACCCACGGCATAGGCAGGGCCTTCGAACAAGGTGACGGGGCAACCCGCGTGGTTCGTGCGGGTCCATCGTTCGGCGCCGCCGGGTGGTTGGCCTTTCAGGATGGCCGAGGCGACCAGCGAAGAGAGTGCGCCGACGGTGAAGGCGCCCAGGGCGACAGGGACGCTCGAGGTGCTCTCCCGTCGCCTCCGTGTCACTGCTTGGCCGTCAGGTCCGGTGTGATCGCCTTGGCGTCGGCGGCCAAGCCATACTGTCCCTTGCCGCCGGAGTACTGCTCTGCGAGCGCGAGAACGACCGTGGTCTGTCCCATGGGCAGGTCTGCGTCATCAACCGTCGACACGACCTTGACGGCGTCGGAGTCCTTGCGGACCGCGGTCACCAGATCGGCGGACTCCTTGAGGTTGGTGGCGTTGGTCAGGGTGACGACGACGACGCCCGACCCAGCTGCTTTCAGCGAACGAACCATTTGTACGTAGCTGGCCAAGCGGGCGTCGATGTCCGGTTGGGAGGAGCCCTTGACCGGTCCACCCACGATGATCGCGCTCGAGGATAGGACGATCTGGTCCGGGGACATCTTGACGAGGTCGCCAGCCTTGAGACCGTCCAACGCTGCGCTGGCAGCGGGGGCGACCCGCTCTGTGGACAGGTCCTTGCCGCCGAGGATCGCCCGAGCCAGAACTGTGGCGACCAGCTCGTCCGGGTTGTCGGCAACGAGCGGCGCCTCGACCAGCGTGGCGAGCTGGTCCGCCAGAGTATTTCGGAACGTTCGTTTGGCCGGGTCTGCCCAGGCATCCGTCAACGTGATGGTCGATCCCACCTTGGCGCCGGCGGCGGCCAAAGAAACAGTGATGTTCTTGACCAGATCGGAGTCCGCTCCAGGGGCGATGACAAGGGCAACGGTCTTGCCCTTCAACTGACCCTTCATGATCACCGGCGCGACGGACGATGAGAAGGAGTCGCGCGCCGCCGTCCCTCGTTTCTCGGCGTCGAGCTCCGTGCGCAGCTCGGCCTTGTCGGCGCGCAGCGCCGTCGTCTCCTGAGTGAGACGGGTGCCAAGGTCCCCCTTGAGCGGCCCAGCCCCGAGGACGATCCCCACCGCAAGCGCCAGAAAGATCGAGACGATGGACACCAGGTGATAACGAAAGTCAATCATGTGAACAACCCCACGATCCAGGACCACGCGTCATCCCAACGGGCAGCCACCAGCTGGAGCATGGTGGTGCCGGCGGGGGTCGAGGCCAAAGCGACAAAGAGTGCGAACAGGCCAACGAGCAGCATGACACCCAGAGAAAGGTTTGAGATGCGCGAACGGTACAGCCGGCTCACGCCTTTTGCGTCCACCAGCTTGCCGCCGACCCGCAGCCTGGTCAGGAACGTGCTGGCCATGCCTGAGCGGCCCTTGTCCAGGAACTCGACCAGCGTGGCGTGGGTACCGACTGTGACGATGAGCGACGCGCCCTTGTCATCAGCAAGCAACATGGCCACGTCTTCACTCGTGCCCGTAGCGGGAAAGACCACCGCATCAAGACCCAGCTTGCGGACCCGCTCCAGCCCGGGCGCACGGCCGTCGCGATACGCATGGACCACGATCTCGGCCCCGCACCGGAGTGTGGCGTCCGAGACCGAGTCCATGTCCCCCACGATGAGGTGCGGTCGGTGCCCCGCTTCGAGCAGCGCATCGGCGCCGCCGTCGACGCCGATCAGGACCGGTCGGTACTCACGGATATAGGACCGAAGCGTCTGCAGGTCGTTCTTGTAGTGATAGCCCCGAACCACCACGAGGGCATGACGGCCATCCAGGACCGTGGTGATGTCGGGAACCCCGACGCCATCGAGCAACAGCTCGCGTTCGCGACGGAGGTACTCCATCGTGTTGGCCGCGAACGCCTCGAGCTGGACGGCAAGCCCAGCTCGTGCTTCGGTCATGGCGGCATCGACGATGTCGTGGTCGAAGAGGGTCCCTTTGGCCACGATGACATCGCCGATGTAAAGGGTGTCTCCGTCCAGACGCGCGCTCTGTCCTTCCTTCAGCTCGAGCATCACGTCCTTGCCGACGCTGTCGACCAACGGCACCCCTGCATCCACCAGGATCCCTGGACCGAGGTTCGGATAGCGCCCAGTGATCGACGACGCGGCGTTGATGACCGCCGCCGTTTTGCAGGCAAGCAGAGCCTCGGCGCTGACCCTGTCGATGTCCTGGTGGTCGATGATCGCGATATCGCCGGGCTTGAGCCGTTTGGTCAGCTGTTTGGTGCGCCCGTCAACGCGCAGCGTCCCCCGGACCCCGGGCAGATCCGGTTCGCGAGGCGCTCGACGGCGCGGGGTCTTGAACATCGTCGCCCATCGTGTCATGTACCGAGCCTGCCTGTTCCCGTCGCATTCTGACGGCTTGTCGAAGCCTGTCCAAGAAGCTCTTTGGCGTGTTCTATGGCCACGCCGGAGTCCTCGACCCCGCCCATCATTCGAGCCAGCTCGCGCAGCCGTTCCTCGCTTGTGACAACGACAACTCCGCTGGCGGTGATGTGCCTGTCATCGGTCTTGCGTACGACCAGATGGCGGTCCGCGTACGCAGCGACCTGGGCGAGGTGGGTCACGACGATGACCTGAGCCGATGTTGCCAGCGCGGCCAGTCGAGCACCCACGTCCAGTGCCGCCTTGCCTCCCACTCCGGCATCGATCTCGTCGAAGACGAAGGTGGGAACGTCCGCGCTTCCGGTGACCACCTCGAGCGCCAGCATGACCCGTGAGAGCTCTCCGCCCGAGGCTGCCTTGGCGACGCTACGCAGGGGCGCACCGGGGTTGGCCGCCAGCAGGATCTCGACATCGTCGACTCCATGGCGACTGAACCGAACCCTCTCGGTCTCATCGTCAAGCTCCAGCCCTTCGGGATCCGGACGGCGCCCCACCGAGACCTGCACGAGTGCCTTGCCCATCGCCAGGTGAGACAGCTCAGTCGTGACCCGGGCTCCGAAATCGGTCGCAGCAACGCGCCTCGCCGTGCTCAGCTCGCCGGCGCAGGCAGCCAGGTTCTCTCGCAACGTGTCGAGCCAGACCTGCAGCCCCTCGGCACGATCGTCTGCCCCCTCCAGCTCGGCGAGCCGGGCCGCAGACTCCTTGCCCCACGCCAGGACGTCATCGACGGTGTCGCCGTATTTGCGCTGTAACCGTGCCAGCTCTGCCCGGCGGTTCTGGACCCAGGCCAACCTGTTGGGGTCGACCTCGGCCTCCGACAAGTACGCCGCCAGGTCCACACCCAGGTCAGCAGCCAGGTAGCCCAGCTCCTGCAGGCGACGGTCGAGGTCTGCCAGCGCCGGATCGTGAGCAGTCATGGGTGCCAGCGCCACCCGTGCAGTGGCCAGATGCCCGCCAACATCGCCGCTGTTCAAGCCATCGGATCGCCCGGTCCCCGGGTAAAGACCGTCCTGGTCACCGGTGAGCAAGGCGTGGGCCTGGCCGGCGCTGGCTCGAAGGCCATCGGCATGCGCCAGTCGCTCATCCTCGGCGCGCAGCTCGAGATCCTCCCCCGGCTGCGGGTCGACGGCCTCGATCTCCTCGAGTCCCGCCCTGAGGACATCCACCTCCCGGGCCCGGTCGCGGGCACGTCCGCGCAGTTCTCGCAGCTCGGCGCCAGCCTGGTGGAGCTCGTCATACAGGGCGGTATAGCGCCCGTACGGCTCAGCGACTGATTCGCCGGCGAAGCGGTCCAGGACGACGCGGTGCTGCTCCGGCTGACGGAGCCGCCACTGGTCGGACTGACCATGAACGGCCACCAGGAGCTCGCCGAGCTCGCCCAACACGCTGATCGGCACAGTCCGTCCGCCAACATGCGCCCTCGAACGGCCCTCGGCCGACACGGTCCTCGCCAGGATCAAGTCATCTTCGGCGTCGCCGCCGGCCTCGAGAGCGCGCAGCGTCGCGGGGTGTTCTGGCCCGACCTGGACCACACCCTCGACGACCGCCTTCGTGGCGCCGGTCCGCACCAGGCCGGCATCCGCCCGCGCGCCGAGCAAAAGCCCAAGACCCGATACGACCATGGTCTTGCCTGCGCCGGTCTCGCCGGTGACCACGTTCAGGCCAGCCGAGAGCTCCAGCACCGCGTCATCGATGACGCCGAGGTTCTGGATCCGGATCTCGCGAAGCATGGCGACAGCCTACGGACCGCGGGTGTCAGGCTTGCTCAGCCGGGCTGGAACCGCCGTTGTTGCGTCGGGCCACGCCACGCCACCCTTCCACGGACAGGTCGAACTTGGCCACCAGCCGGTCGGCGAACGGCCAGGCACTCAGACGCGCCAGGCGCACGGGCGTCTCGCTCCGGCAGACGTCGATGCGCGCGCCGGGCGGAAGCTCGACCGTGCGCGAGCCATCACACCACATGACAGCTGAGCCGTCGGGGTCCGCGACCAGCTCGATGGCCAGCGCGGAGTTCGGCCCGATGACCAAGGGGCGCGCGAACAAGGCATGGGCCGAGATGGGGACGACCATGATGGCCTCGACGTCGGGCCACACCACCGGGCCACCGGCGGAGAACGCGTACGCCGTGGAACCGGTCGGCGTGGCCAGCACCACTCCGTCGCAACCCCAGGTGGACAACGGGCGTCCATCGACCTCGAGCGTGACATCGAGCATCCGTTCGCGCGCTGCTTTCTCGACCGTGACCTCATTCAGCGCCCAGCTCTGCGCGATCACCTCCCCGTCATGGGTCGCCGTGACGTCAAGGGTCATCCGTTCCTCGACCACATAGTCACGGGCGACGATGCGCTCCACCGTCTCGCCAAGCTTCTCGCGCTCCGCCTCAGCCAGGAATCCCACATGTCCCAGATTGATCCCGAGCAACGGGGCATCCGTCCCCCTGGACAGCGCGGCGCCACGCAGGATTGCGCCGTCGCCGCCGAGCACACAAACCAGCTCGCACCCCCGAGCCGGGTCGGTCGGGTCAGCCGTGACGATGTTCGGACTGCCCCCCAGAATGATCGCCTCGGCCGCGTCGGGCAGCAGCGCAACTTCGAGACCCGCAGCATGAAGCTGGTCTGCGACGTCCCCGGCGAACTGCTGGGCTTCGACCCGGCGTGGGTGGGCGACGAGCAGGATGCGGCGGGTCATGAGGGTGCCTCCGTCGACAAGGTGGCGGCCAGCTCGATGACCTGTGCCGTGGTCAGCCCCTCATCGGGGCGACGTGTCAACCACAGTAGGTACTCCGCGTTTCCGGTTGCACCCCGGATGGGGCTGGCACGCAGAGCTTTGGTCGTGAGGCCCGCCGCCGTGGCTGCAGCCGCGACCTGTTCGATCACCATCGCGCGGTCATGCGCGGACCGGACGACTCCCCCCTTGCCGAGACGTTCGCGGCCGACCTCGAACTGGGGCTTGACCAACAGCACCAGGTCGCCGGACGGCTCGACGAGATCACGCAGTACTGGAAGCACGAGCCGCAGGGAGATGAAGCTCAGGTCGGCGACGAGCAGCTCGGCCGGCCCTGCGAGGTCGTCCGCACGGGCATCGCGGATGTTGACCCCGGAGCATTCGGTGACGCGAGGGTCGCTTGCGATCTCCTCGGCCAGCTGACCGTGCCCAACGTCAAGAGCCACCACCTCGCGTGCGCCGTTCCGCAACAAGACCTGCGTGAATCCGCCGGTACAGGCCCCCACATCGAAGCACCGCTTGTCTGCAGCGCGCAGACCGTCCTCTCCGAACGACTCCAGTGCGGCAGCCAGCTTGTATGCCGCCCGGCTCACCCAGTCCTCGACCCCAGACGCGAGCTCGAGGTTCTGATCGGCGCTGACCGGTGTCGAGACCTTCTTGGCCGGTGACCCGTCAAGCAGCACCGAGCCAGCCTTGACGAGCTCACGAGCCTGACCCCGGGACCTGGCCAGGCGCCTGGCAACCAGCTCGACATCGAGCCGGCGGTTGGACCCGCTCACTCCTTGCCAAGATCGGCGAGTCGACCCTGCAGGACCCGATGGACCTGCCCACCCACCTGGATCTGAGCGTCCAACGGCTCATCGGCCACTGCGTCGAGCTCGTCGAGCACAGTGTCGACAGCGTCGTCACCGGTGGGCTGGCGCACGGCTACCGACGCAGGAATGGTCGCTTCTTCGGCTCCTTTCTCGCCATCATCCACGTGCGGCAACCCCTTGTACTCCATGCCCGTTTCGTTGCCGGCGCCGTCCGTCATCTCCGAATGGCTCATGTGCCAGCAGGTTTGCGACGAGTGGTGACTGCAGACGGGCGCGCCGGCGTGGGCTTGGTGACCGGGCTGGTCGCTGCAGTCTTCTTCGCCGCGGACTTCTTCGCCGCGGACTTCTTGACAGCAGTCCTCTTCGCCGCAGACTTCTTGACAGCAGTCTTCTTCGCCGCAGACTTCTTCACAGTCCCGGCAGTCGAACGCGCCGACGCGGATCGTAGCGCGGCAATCTCCGCGCGAAGCCGAGCCGCCTCCGCCTGCGACTCTTCCAGCTTCTCCGCCGGAACGAGCCCCAGACGAGTGACCGCGGCATCCACCTCGCTTCGAACCAGCGTCGTCAGATGCTCACGATTCGTCGTGGCGGCGGCCAACAGCTCCTCGGCCAGCGCACCCACCTGGACGGCGAACTTGCCTGAAGCGACACTGACTCCGGGCAGTGACATCAGGCCCTGCGCAGCCTCCATGGCACGTGCGCGCGTGAGTTCTCCGAGACCCGATGCAAGCTGGACATATCCCCGAAACGATTCGAAACTCATGCTTCCTCCTCAGGATGGCGGTGGTTGACCACGCTACTGCCCAGCGCTTCGCTCGTCTCGCCCACCCGCGGTGCGTCCAGCGTGACCCAAGGTCATCATCCCCGAATCCCGTTCAACGCTCCAGCCCCACGGCCAGGTCAAGCTCGCGCGACAGCGCCGCCCCGTCGCCGGCCAGCGCATCGATCGTCACACCGCGAAGGTCGCGTGCGTCCCAGCCTGCCCTCAACGCCGCACGCAGCCGTTCGTTGACGGCCCCACCCCGCGCCACGACCAGCTCACCAGCCCTCGACACCCGCGCCGACGCCGCGCCGCAGATCCACCGCGAAGGGTCAGTGGCGTCTTGTACAGCCTCCGCGTAGGCCGAATGCAGCGAACGCAGATCGGTTGCCACGTAGCGCGGCCGAGCCGCCGGCTCCGCCCCTGCCACGTCTGCCCAACCGTGAACGCCCCCTAACACGAACAGCGAGTCCATCCCCACCGCAGCTGCCCCCACGATGTCCGTATCAAGGCGATCTCCGATCGCAAGCGTGCGCCCGATGTCAGTACCAAGGACTGAGGCGCTCAACTCATATAGCGGGGCGTTCGGCTTGCCAACGTTGACCGGATCGACGCTGACTGCCGAACGGACCGCGGCGACGAGCGCACCGTTTCCGGGTGCCAGTCCCCTGTCGGTCGGCAGGGTGCTGTCGATGTTCGTCGCAACCCAGAAGGCGCCAGCCTGAACGGCATAGGCGACCTCCGCGAGATCGGCCCATCCGACGTTCGCCCCATATCCCTGTACGACCGCGACGACGGGCTCCTCCGATCGGATCCGCTGAGGTGAAACCGGCAGAAGGCCCGCTTCCTCGAGAGCGAGGGCGACCCCTGGCCCACCAACTCCCAGGACCATGGATCCGGCCGGGCAGCGTTGTGCCACAAGGCGGGCGGCGGCCTGTGCGCTGGTCACTATGCGGGCTCCGGTGCCGGGCAGCCCCAGCTCGTCGAGCTGGTCGGACACCTCAGACGGCGTACGTGACGCATTGTTGGTGGCGTAGACAACGAGCACGCCTGCGGAGAGCGCGGACAACAATGACTCCACGGCATGTGGCACAACCTGGTGACCGCGGTAGACGACACCGTCCAGATCACACACGACGCCGTCGTAGGCATCGATCAGGGCGACCGTCGACCTGGCGATGCCATTCACGGGTGACTTCGCTGCAGAATCCATGTCTCTCACCACGCCATTGTCCAACCTGAGGCTTCAGCGGCTAGGTCGAGGTCGGCGCGGCCACAAGACGGTCCAACCCGGTCGCCTCTACGTCATACCGACTGGCGGGTCCTCCCTGCGAACGCCAGAATC
>DASRVZ010000172.1:0-24814 GCA_035654835.1 Dermatophilaceae bacterium
GTCGACCCCGCAGTCGTTGGGCGGCGAGGACTTCGCCTGGTACCTGCAGGAAGTGCCCGGGGCCCTGGCCAGGTTGGGGACGCGCACTCCGGGCGGTGAGACCTATGACCTGCACCAAGGCGACCTCGTGGTGGACGAACGCGCGGTGCTGGCAGGCGCTCAGCTGTTGGCCGCCACGGCTTTGGCAGGACGCATCTGATGAAGCAGTGAGTCGCTCGTCACAGTCCCTCAATAACGATGCGGACAACGCATCTGGACTCGGCAGACAGGCCTCATCGGTGGCAGTAGAGTCCGGAGCGTTTGGTACAAGGATTTTCGGTTTATTGGTGCTTTTCAGAGAAGGAGATTCCCTTGCGTCGGGTGATGAAGGTAACGGCCGCGATGTCGGTCGCCGCGCTGGCACTTGCTGGCTGCGGCTCAAGCACGGATGAGACGCCGGCTGCCGGTGGTAGTACGACCAATGCCGCCAGCGGGCTGAAGGTCGGCATGGCCTATGACGTGGGTGGGCGCGGAGACCAGTCGTTCAACGACGCCGCCGCCGCCGGCCTCGACAAGGCGAAGGCCGAGCTGGGCATTGAGCCAAAGGAGGCCACTGCGGTCAACGGTGAGCCCGAGTCCGCGCGCGAGGAGCGTCTGCTGCAGCTCATCGACGCCGGCTACACCAACGTGATTGCCGTGGGGTTCGCCTATGCCCCTTCGGTCAAGAAGGTCGCCGCGGCAAACCCGGACGTCAAGTTCGCTCTTATCGACTCCACGGACGCGACCGGTCCCAACATCGAGAACCTCACGTTCGCCGAGCAAGAGGGGTCTTTCCTCGTGGGTGCGGCGGCCGCGTTGAAGTCCACGACAGGCAACGTCGGCTTCATCGGTGGCGTCAACGTCGACCTCATCAAGAAGTTCGAGGCTGGCTACGCCATGGGTGCCAAGACGGTCAACCCTGCCATCACGGTGCAGGTCAAGTACCTCACCCAGCCGCCGGACTTCTCGGGCTTCGGTGACCCGGCCAAGGGCAAGATCGCGGCTGCGGGCATGTTCCAGAACGGCGCAGACGTGGTCTACGCGGCCGCTGGTGGGTCAGGTGGCGGCGTGTTCACCGCCGCGGCGGCCGCGGGCAAGATGGCGATCGGTGTCGACTCCGACCAGGCGCTGACCGCGCCGGCCGACGTCAAGGACGTCATCATCACCTCGATGCTCAAGAAGGTGGACGTTGCGACGTTCGACTTCATCAAGGCGCTGACCGAGGGCAAGTTCACTGCCGGCACCAAGGTCTATGACCTGAAGGCGGGCGGCGTCGGCTACAGCCTGACCGGCGGCCAGATGGACGACATTGCGTCAAAGCTCGACGACTACAAGCAGCAGATCATCGACGGCAAGATCGTGGTTCCGACCAAGCCGTAAGTCTTACCTGACTGACGGGCCCGGGCTGGCACGGTAACGTGCCACCCGGGCCCTAGGTCTCTCCAAGCCCACGATCAATGCTCGCAACGCCGCGGGCCAGTACGAGGAGCGTGCGTCATCACCGACTCTGCCCAGAGTGCCCCGGATGCAGGTTCGATCGTGGCCCCGGCCGTCGAGCTGCAGGGCATCACCAAACGTTTCCCTGGGGTTGTCGCCAACAGCGACGTGACCTTCTCGGTACAGCGGGGCACCGTTCATGCCATCGTCGGCGAAAATGGCGCGGGCAAGTCCACCTTGATGAAGATCCTGTACGGCGTCATCAGAGCCGATGAGGGCACGGTCAAGGTCGACGGCCAGCCGCTCGCCCTGCACAGCCCGGCGGATGCGATCGATGCAGGCATCGGAATGGTCTTCCAGCACTTCATGCTCGCCGACAACCTGACGGTCCTCGAGAACGTCGTGCTTGGCGCCGAGAAGCGTCACGGCATCGCTGATCGGGCGCGGGCCGAGATCGAGAGGATCTCCTCCGACTACGGCCTCGACGTCCATGCCGATGACCTGGTGGCTGACCTCGGTGTCGGCATCCGCCAGCGCGTCGAGATCCTCAAGGTTCTCTATCGCGGCGCCAAGATCCTGATCCTCGACGAGCCCACGGCGGTCCTGGTCCCTCAAGAGGTCGACGAGCTCTTCGACAACCTGCGCGAGCTCAAGAGTGAGGGACTGACGGTCATCTTCATCTCCCACAAGCTCGACGAGGTGCTGTCGGTCGCCGACTCGATCACCGTCATCCGGCGTGGCACCACCGTCGCCACTGTCGACCCGGAGTCGGTGACCTCCCGCGAGCTCGCCGAGCTGATGGTCGGCTCCGAGCTGCCCTCTGCCAGCAAGGATGTGTCCACGGTGACGGACCGCCCGCTGCTCGCCATTACCGGCTTGACCCTCGCCGGGGCCGGCGCTCGCGACGTCCTGCACGACATCACCTTGACCATCCACGCCGGTGAGGTGCTGGGCGTTGCCGGGGTTGAGGGCAACGGCCAGGCTGAGCTGGTCGAGGCCATCATGGGTATGCGCGAACCCACCGCAGGCCGAATCCTCCTGGAGGACCAGGACATCAGCGACTGGAATACCCGCGAGATTCGTGAAGCGGGCGTCGGATACATCCCCGAGGACCGTCACCGGCATGCCCTGTTGCTGGATGCTCCGTTGTGGGAGAACACCATGCTGGGCCACCAGACACAGTCGCCGAACATCAAAGGGGTCTGGGTCGACGCCGCCGGCGCCAAGGCCGGGGCCGAGCGCATCCTCGCCGAGTACGACGTGCGCACGCCCTCCATCTATGTCACGGCCAACTCGCTGTCCGGCGGCAACCAGCAGAAGCTGATCATCGGCCGTGAGATGAGCTATACGCCAAGAGTGTTGGTCGCAGCGCATCCAACCCGGGGCGTGGACGTGGGCGCCCAAGCCGCCATCTGGGACCACATCAGGAGAGCCCGGCGCGAGGGCCTCGCGGTGTTGCTGATCTCGGCCGATCTCGATGAGCTGATTGGTCTTTCCGACACCATCCGCGTGATCCTGCGCGGTCAGCTGTCGGGCGAGTTCGACCCTGATGTCGTGACTGCGCAGGATCTGGGCGCAGCAATGACCGGTGCCGATCAGCGGGATCCTGGCACCGTCGCGGATGACCCGGGCGCACGTCATACCAAGGCAGGGCGCGAATCCCAGGGCGTGGAGGAGGGGCAATGAAGGCAACTCTGGATCTGCGCAAGGTCGGTCTCGGGCTGGTCGCGCCCGTCCTCGCCCTCCTGGTGGCGTTCGTGGTCACCTCTGCGGTCCTGCTCCTGGCAGGTGACCCGGTCGTCGAGGTGTGGACCCAGCTGTTGACTGCGCCTCGTCCCCGGCTGGTCGTCGCCATCATCAACGGCGCCTCTGTGTACTACCTGTCCGCGGTCGCCGTTGCGATCGGCTTCCGGATGAACCTGTTCAACATCGGGGTCGACGGGCAGTACCGCATCGCCGCATTTGCGGCAGCGGTCTTCGCCGGTCAGGGCTGGCTGCCGGGCCCGCTCAACATCGTCGTCTCGCTGCTGATCGCGGTGGTGGTCGGCGCGGCCTGGGCCGGCATCGCCGGTTGGCTCAAGGTCACCCGAGGCGTCTCCGAGGTGATCTCCACGATCATGCTCAACGCCATTGCCACCGGTCTCGTCTCCTTCCTGCTGTTCAGGGTCGCGGACTCGACCGCCGGGAGCAACGTCACCAATACGAAGACCATCCCCACGTCGTCACAGGTCCCCGGGTTCGCGCTGGTTCCGGGGACGCCCAACAAGGTCTACGGCTTCATCCTGCTGGCAGCACTGGTCGGTGTCGCCTACTGGGTGGTCCTGAACAAGACCCGTTTCGGGTACGACCTTCGGGCCACTGGTCGATCCGAGACGGCGGCCGTGGCCAGTGGCGTCAATGCCAAGCGCATGGCCTTGACCGCGATGGTGCTATCCGGAGCCGCTGCCGGCTTGGTCGGCATGCCACTGCTGTTCGGCCAGGACTACAGCTACGGCACGACGTTCCAGCCTGGCCTGGGCTTCGCCGGCATCGCCATCGCGCTTCTGGGTCGCAACCACCCGGTGGGCATCGCTTTCGGTGCGCTGCTCTGGTCCTACCTCGAGCAGCAGAGCAATGGTCTTCAGATCACTGTCGGCGTCAGCTCCGAGCTCGTCTTCATCATCCAGGGTGTCATCGTCCTGGCCGTGGTCATCGCCTACGAGGTCGTGCGTCGTGCGGGCCTGCGGATGGAGCAACGCAAGGTGGCCAGCCAGATTTCCGACGAACCTGGCTCCCCGACCCCCGAAGGAGCCACGGCATGAGCACCGCCGGACTGATGGAAGGGGCCAAGGCCGTCACCGGCGCGGTGCGCAAGCCGAGCCTGAGTCCAGCACGGATCGCCCTGATCGCGGTGACCGCCGTGTTCCTGATCGCTGTCCTGCGTGTGGTGACCGGTGCCAACGACCTCGCCTCCTCGGGCGCTCTCGCGGCCGCGATCGGCCTAGCCGTGCCGATCGGTATGGCCGGTCTGGGTGGACTGTGGAGCGAGCGGGCAGGTGTCGTGAACATCGGGCTCGAGGGGATGATGATTCTGGGCACGTGGGGTGCCGGGTTCTTCGGCTGGCACTACGGCCCCTGGGCGGGCCTGCTCGGCGCCATGTTCTGCGGGATGGTCGGCGGCGCGATCCACGCCCTTGCGACCGTCGTCTTCGGTGTCGATCACATCGTGTCCGGCGTCGCCATCAACATCATTGGCTACGGTGCGGCGAAGTACCTCGCGGCCCGCACCTTCACCGGGAGTCCCGGCGGTGGGCCGACACAGTCACCGCAGCTGCAGAACCTTCCCTCCCTCAGCATCCCCGGCGTGTCATCGGGGCTGGGCTCACTGGAGAAGCAGGAGATCTTCTTCGTCTCCGATCTGGCCGCAATCCTGCGTGCCATGGTGACGAACCTTTCGATCGTGACGCTGATCGCGCTGGGAATGGTTGCCCTGACGTGGTGGGTGCTGTGGCATACGACGTTCGGGCTGCGCCTTCGCTCGTGCGGTGAGAGTCCGGTCGCGGCAGAGTCGTTGGGCGTCAACGTCTACAAGTACAAGTTCGTTGCCGTGCTGGTCTCCGGCTCTCTGGCCGGCCTCGGTGGTGGTTACCTTGCCCTCGTCGCTGCCAACATCTACCGCGACGGACAGACTGGTGGGCGTGGCTATATCGGCTTGGCTGCCATGATCTTCGGCAACTGGCGTCCCGGTGGCTTGGTCGGCGGTGCGGCCCTGTTCGGCTATACCGATGCCGTGCAGCTGCGCGGCGGTGGCAGCACGGTCCACGCGATGTTGCTGCTGCTCGCGGTACTCATGGTCGGCATCGGACTGTGGCAGGTGCTGCGCAAGCATCGTGTGATCAAGGGTGTCATCGCGATCTCAGCGGGCGTTCTCGTGGCCGTCTGGTACTTCATCTCCGAGACCGTGCCCGGCGAGCTCACCGGCATGACACCGTACGTCGCCACGCTGCTCGTTCTCGCCTTCGCCTCCCAACGGCTGCGGATGCCGGCCGCAGACGGATTGCCGTATCGAAAGGGCGAGGGGCACTAGTGGCCGAGTCTGCATCCGTCGACTGGGATCTGTTGCACGCCAAGGCAACCGAGGCGATGCACCACGCTTATGCGCCGTACAGCGCTTTCCCGGTCGGCGTGGCCGGGATGGTCGACGACGGGCGCGTCGTGTCGGGCTGCAACGTCGAGAACGCGGCCTACGGTGTGGCGCTGTGCGCCGAGTGCGGCCTGATCTCGGCGCTGCACATGACCGGCGGCGGTCGCCTGGTGGCAGTGGCCTGCGTCAACGGCAAGGGCGATGCGTTGATGCCCTGTGGTCGGTGCCGGCAGCTGTTGTGGGAGAACGGTGGACCAGACTGCCAGATCATGACGTCCACGGGTGTGCGCACCATGGCCGAGGTTCTGCCCGATGCTTTCGGTGGCGCCGATCTCGATGCCTTCGTCGAGACCAGCCCCTGACCCACGTCGTCGGCGGAAGCCGGGCACCCGGCATACCGCCTGAGAGAGGATCTTTCACATGACCGACTCCTTTGACGCCGTTGATGTCATCGTCGCCAAGCGCAACAAACAAGAGCTTTCCGACGGGCAGATCGACTGGGTCATCGACGCCTACACGCGCGGGCTCGTGGCCGAAGAGCAGATGTCATCCCTGGCGATGGCCATCCTGCTCAACGGCATGAACCGTCGCGAGATCTCCCGCTGGACAGCGGCGATGATCGCTTCGGGCGACCGCATGGACTTCTCGTCGTTGTCCCGTCCGACATCGGACAAGCACTCGACCGGTGGGGTCGGCGACAAGATCACCCTCCCGCTGGCGCCTCTCGTCGCGGCGTGCGGCGTTGCGGTTCCTCAGCTTTCGGGCCGCGGGCTCGGCCACACCGGCGGAACGTTGGACAAGCTCGAGTCGATCCCCGGATGGCGTGCGGCCCTCTCGACGGCCGAGATGATGCGCCAGCTCGAGGACGTCGGGGCGGTGATCTGCGCAGCCGGCGACCGGCTCGCGCCCGCCGACAAGAAGCTCTACGCCTTGCGCGACGTCACCGGCACCGTCGAGGCCATCCCGCTGATCGCCAGCTCGATCATGAGCAAGAAGATCGCCGAGGGCACCGGTGCGTTGGTGCTTGACGTCAAGGTGGGGTCGGGCGCGTTCATGAAGGACGTCGAGTCCGCCCGCGAGCTGGCGCGCACGATGGTCGACCTCGGGACGGACGCCGGGGTGAACACCGTTGCTCTGCTGACCAACATGCAGACCCCGCTCGGCCTGACCGCCGGCAACGCCCTCGAAGTGCGTGAGTCGGTCGAGGTCCTGGCCGGTGGTGGCCCGCCGGACGTCGTGGAGCTGACCCTCGTGCTGGCGCGCGAGATGCTGGCCGCGGCAGGCCGTGGTGATATCGACCCGGCGGATGCGCTCAAGGACGGCCGCGCCATGGACGTATGGCGCCGCATGATCACGGCCCAGGGCGGCGACCCGTCGGCGGCGCTGCCCGTCGCGAGCGAGACCCACCAGATCCTGGCCCCGGGTTCCGGCGTGCTGACCCAGCTGGACGCGCTCCAGGTCGGCATGGCGGCGTGGAGGCTGGGCGCTGGTCGGGCCCGCAAGGAGGACAAGGTCCAGGCTGGGGCGGGCATCGAGATGCATGCCAAGCCCGGTGCGGTCCTGCGAGCCGGCGACCCTCTCATGACGCTGCACACCGACACCCCCGAGCGTTTCGACCGGGCGATCGCGGCACTGGAGGGTGCCTATTTCATTGCGCCAGAGGACTCCCGACCCGATCTGCTCCCGCTCGTGATCGACCGGATCAGCTGAACGACCCGGTTCCGACGGCCTGCCCTGGTCCTGCGGCTAGGGTGAACGCGTGCCTCGACTCATCAGTGAACCCACACGCATCCCTGTCCCTGGCGGCAAGATCATCAGCGAGCACGTTGGCCGGGTCAACACCGGCAGCGAGGCCGTGTCGGTCGCCCACATGATCGCCCCCGCCAACTGGCACGAGCCTTTCCAGACACCGGAGTTCGACGAGATCACGCTGGTCCTCAAGGGTTCGGTGATCGTCGATCACGAGGACGGGCCCACGATCGCCCACGCCGGTCAGTCGATGCTTACCGGCGCTGGCGAGCGCGTCCGCTACTCCACCGGCGCTGATGGTGCCGAGTACGTCGCCGTCTGTCTCCCGGCATTTGGTCCCGACACCGTCAACCGGGAGGACTGAGTGCTCACCGACGACATCCTGCTCCGCGCCCCAAAGTCGTTGCTGCACGATCACCTGGACGGCGGACTTCGCCCCCAGACGATCATTGAGCTCGCCGAAACCGTGGGCTACCAAGGGCTTCCGGCCCAGGAAGCCGGCGCGCTCGGCGCCTGGTTCCGTGACAGCGCCGACTCGGGGTCGCTCGAGCGCTATCTCGAGACGTTCAGCCAGACACTGGCCGTCATGCAGACGGTCGACGGACTGCACCGGGTCGCGAGCGAATGCGTGATGGACCTGGCTGCCGACGGGGTCGTCTATGCCGAGGTGCGTTACGCCCCGGAGCAGCACCTGGCCAACGGGCTCTCCCTCGATGATGTGGTTGAAGCAGTGAACGCCGGCTTCCGGGACGGCGAGAGCAAGGCAGCAGAGTCGGGCCGGCGGATCCGGGTGACCGCGCTGCTGACGGCGATGCGCCACGCCGCCAAGTCGACCGAGATCGCCGAACTCGTGGTGCGCTATCGCAACGACGGCGTCGTGGGCTTCGACATCGCAGGTGCCGAGGCCGGCTTCCCGCCCACCCGTCACCTCGATGCTTTCGAGTACCTTCGCCGCGAGAACGCCCACTTCACCATCCACGCTGGCGAGGCCTTCGGGCTCCCCAGCATCTGGGAGGCGATCCAGTGGTGCGGAGCCGACCGGCTCGGCCATGGCGTGCGCATCATCGACGACATTCGCGTTGCGGGCAGGCCGTATTCCGAGGACGTCGCCTACGCGGCCGCGGCGGACCCGTCCGACGTCGTCCTCGGCGGCCTCGCGTCATACGTGCGCGATCGGCGTATCCCGCTCGAGATGTGCCCCAGCAGCAACGTGCAGACCGGCGCGGCCGAATCCGTTGCGCTGCATCCGATCTCGCTCTTGAAACGGCTCAAGTTCCGGGTCACCGTCAACACCGACAACCGACTGATGAGTGGCACGTCGATGACGCGCGAGATGTCCCTGCTCGTCAACGACGCCGGATGGACGTTGGAGGACCTTCGCTGGGCGACGATCAATGCGATGAAGTCGGCCTTCATCCCGTTCGATGAGCGGCTGGCGATCATCGACGAGGTGGTCAAGCCTGGTTACGCGGCCCTGGCCCAGACCGGATGAGTCGTCACTAGAACCGAATCGCGGTCCTCGGACGACGGACCGCGCCAACGTCCCCGGGTTGAAGCCACGTCGTAGGTTTCGCGGCTACCCCTCGCGGCTACCCCTCGCGGCCAACGGCAGGGAGTCGATCGGGTCCGCAGGGATGAGGCGACGTCGCAGGGCGGCGTCCCGCTGCAGCCTGATGGCGTCGCGTCGGCGTCGATCGGCGATGACCGCGGCGAGCACGACCTCGGGATGGACACCGGAGGGGGGCAGGGGAGACACATAGGCGACCACCTCGTCGTGCAGCTGCGCACCGAGGGTCGCGCGTGACTGCGGGCTCAACAATGGCGCGCGCATGAGGAACTGGCGGACCGCCATGGCCAGGCCGTCGGGCAGTCGGGCGATGTCGGCGCCGGCAGCCCATGCAGCCAGCTGGGGAGGCATCATCGGAGGCGGCGGCAACGTCATGTGCACCCGTTCCCGCACGACGTACGTGCCGGCGGCGTAGTCACCGAGCCGTTTGCCCTTGTTGCTCACGATCGCGCTCACCAGGGCGGGCACCCCGACCAAAGCCCAGATCTCGACGAAGCCGACGAGCGCCCGGGTCAAGGCATGGCGAAACCCGATCGGCCCCGCGTCGTCGCGCACGGTCCGAAGTCCCGTGGCGAGCTTGCCCACCGAGCGACCGCGGGTCAGGGTCTCCAAAGTGGTCGGCAGGACGACGGTGACGAGCACCACAAGCAGGGTCATGGTGACGCGGATGATGGCCTCGTCAGCGTTCTCGGTCATCGCCGAGGACACGAGGAGGCCGATCCACAAGGCCGCGCCCGCAACCAGCAGGTCCAGGAAGCCGGACAGTGCGCGGATGCCGATGCCGGCGGCCGGCAGCTCCAGAGCGACCGCCTCGCCGGTTACGAGGTCGTCGGCCCCGACGCCCACAGTGCTGTTGCTCATGCCGGGCTGTTGCTCATGCGCTGCTGTCGTTCATGATTGGCCAAGCGTAACCGGCAAAGGCAGCAGCCGGACGGCCGCGAATACAGTGTGAACGTGGATCTCGACGCGTTCGTGGCAGCGCACCAGGGCGAATGGAGCCGCCTTGAGTACTTGGCGCGTCACGGATCGGCCAGCGGCGCCGAGGCCGACGAGATCCTCGACCTGTATCAGCGGGTGGCCACGCACCTGTCCGTGGTCCGTTCGGCGGCCCCGGACCCCAGCCTGGTGACGTACCTGTCGTCCCTGCTGGCGCGAGCCCGCACCCGTTCTGCTGGAACGAGATCGGTGGCATGGTCGGATCTGCGGGACTTCTTCACCGACACGTTCCCCGCGGCTCTGTACCGGACCCGGCGGTGGTGGATCGTCACTGCGTTCGCCAACATCGGGGCGTCGCTGGTCATCGGGTGGTGGTTCCTCTCACACCCGCAGTTCGAGTCCTCGCTGATGTCCCCGTCCGAGATCGACAAGCTTGTCAACACCGACTTCGAGCACTACTACAGCGAGTTCGCGGCATCGCACTTCGCCGCGCTGGTCTGGACTCACAACGCCTGGCTCACTGCGATCTGTATCGCGCTGGGTGTCCTCGGCGTCCCGGTGGTCTATCTGTTGTTCGAGAACGTCCTCAACCTGGGGTTCATGGGCGCGGTCATGATCAACCATGAGCGCGGCGCATTGTTCTTCGGTCTGATCCTGCCGCACGGACTGCTGGAGCTGACGGCGGTGTTCGTGGCCGGTGCGACCGGCCTACGGTTGTTCTGGGCCTGGATCGACCCGGGCCCGCGTACCCGTGCACTGGCTGTCGCCGAGGAAGGTCGATCGGCCATGGCTGTGGCGCTCGGCCTCGTGGTTGTGTTGGCCATCTCGGGAGTCATCGAGGCGTTCGTCACCCCCTCGCCGCTGCCCACATGGGCTCGCATCGCCATCGGTGTGATCGTCGAGGTGGCCTTCATCGCCTATGTGTTCACGGTCGGTCGATGGGCGTGGCAGCGGGGCGCGACCGGCGATGTGTCGGCGCGCGATGCAGGCGACACTGCACCCGTCGTGGGCTGATCGACCCTGCCTCTGCCTGGCAGCCATGGCACTGCTGCGGCAACCGGTGGCACCTCGACTACAGCAGCCCCTTGCTCTTGAGCATCAGGTAGTGGTCGGTCAAGGCCACCGGAAGCTGCTCCGGCTCGGCGTCGATCACATGGACACCGAGGTGTCGCAGAACCTCTGCGGTGCGTTCGCGCAGACCGAGGGTGCGTTCGGCGGCCGCGGCGTCATACACGCGCGAGGTGCTGCTGACGTCCGCTGCCATCGCCGACAGGGCGGGGTCGGCGACCGAGGCCAGGACCACCCGGTGGTGCCGGGTGAGCGTGGCCAGCGTCGGAAGCAGACTCTCCTCGATGGCCGCCGGCTCGAGCGGAGTCAGCAGGACGACCAGGGCTCGGCGGCGGCTCAACCCGGAGATCGCGCCTGCCATCATCGACCAGTCGGCCTCGAGCAGGGCCGGCTCCAGGGGAGCCATCGCCGTCACGAGGTCGCCCAGGAGTGTCGTGCGGGTCGCGCCGCTGAGCCGGGCACGGATCTGCCGATCGCCGGCCAGGAAGTCCACGTGGTCACCTGCCCTCGAGGCCAGGGCAGCCAACAACAGTGAGGCGTCCATGGCCGCATCCAGCCGAGGCGTGTCACCCACCCGCCCCGCCGACGTTCGGGAGGTGTCCAGGACCAGGATCAGCCGTCGGTCCCGCTCGGGCTGCCAGGTGCGCACGACGACCGCGGTGCGTCGAGCGGTCGCCCTCCAGTCGATGCTGCGGACGTCGTCGCCGACGACATAGTCGCGCAGGGAGTCGAACTCGGTGCCGGCGCCACGAGTGCGGACCGCGGAGCGTCCGTCGAGCTGCCGGAGGACGGAGAGACGGCTGGGCAGATGCTTTCGTGAGGTGAACGGCGGCAGGGCACGGATGACCCCCTCGACCGGGAACGAACGCTGGCGGGCGGCCAGCCCCAGCGGCCCCAGGCTGCGAACAGTGACCCGGTCGGCTCGCCGGTCGCCACGACGGCTGGGCGTCAGGGTGGTCAGCAGTGCGACGCGCTCACCGCCGCGGACATCGACCGTATGCCGGTCGCGCGCAGCCCCTGCGGACGGTTGCCAGGCGTCGCGAACGATGCCGCGCAGACGTCGGGGCGTCGGATTTGTCAGCCAGAGCGTGGTGGACCCGCTCACCCCGAGCCGTACCTGGTGGACGATGTCGCGACCGAGCACGAGCTTGCGGGGACTCAGCGCGAGCAGGACGTCGAGCCCGATCGCGCACAGTGAGACCAACCACCAGATGCGGACGGTGGTCATCGTCGGCTGCAGCCATACGGCGACCAAACCCAGCATCAAGAGCGCGGGGGCGCGCCCGGTCAGGGCCACGGTCAGCGGGGGACCGGTACGGAGGAGAGTGCACTGGCCAGTACGGACCCGACGTCGACGCCCTCCAGCTCGGCCTCCGGTCGCAGCGAAAGCCGATGGGCCAGCGTCGCGTGCGCGAGCGCTTTGACGTCATCGGGGGTCACGAACTCTCGCCCGCTGAGCCAGGCCCACGCGCGACTGGTTGCCATGAGTGAGGTGGCCCCGCGCGGGCTCGCGCCGAGAGAGAGGGAGGGGGACTGTCGCGTCGCTCGTGCGATGTCAACGATGTATCCGGCTACCTCAGGCGAGACGGTCACGTCCAGAACAGCGGCCACCCCGGCATCGAGGTCGGCCGAGCCGGCGACGGCCCGCAATCCGGCCCCGGCCAGGTTGCGGGGGTCGAAGCCGGAGGCGTGCCGTTGAACCACAGTGATCTCGTCCTCGCGTGGCGGCAGAGGCAGCTCGACCTTGAGCAGGAAACGGTCGAGCTGGGCCTCGGGCAACGGGTAGGTGCCTTCGTACTCGACCGGGTTCTGGGTGGCGGCGACCATGAATGGCGACGGCAGCATCCTGGGTGCGCCGTCGACGGAGACCTGACGCTCCTCCATGGACTCCAACAGTGCGGCCTGTGTCTTGGGTGGCGTCCGGTTGATCTCGTCGGCGAGCAGCAGGTTGGTGAATACCGGCCCTTCGCGGAAGGAGAACTCGGCACTGTGCGGGTCGTAGATCAGCGATCCGGTGATGTCGCCAGGCATCAGGTCCGGGGTGAACTGCACCCGTTTGGTCTGGACGTCCAACGCCGCAGCAACCGCGCGGATGAGCAGGGTCTTGGCGACGCCGGGCACGCCCTCGAGCAGGATGTGTCCGCGACTCAGCAGCGCGATGAGGATGCCGGACACTGCGGCGTCCTGTCCCACGACCGCCTTGGCGACCTCGTGGCGGACGGCAATCAGCGCGGCCCTGGCCTCATCGGATGAGGTGCGGGCCCTGGTTGTCTGGCTGACGTCAGTCATGGTCGGCGTACTTCCTTCTCGAGTGCGATGAGGTTGTTGGCTAGTTCCAGGAGGGACGAGTCGTCATGCACCGCCGACGAGCTCAGCAGATCCAGCACGCTGTGGTAGCTCCGACCGCTGACCGCAGCCGCTGCCGCCGCCACGCTGCTGACCGCCGACGATGCGGACAACCCAAGGTATGCCGTCAGCCGCCGTCGCGTCGCGAGCTGCAGCACCGCCAGGGCTCGGGTGCGGTCGTGGGACTTGCGGTACATCCGCCCGCGGCTCTCGGTGGTCTCGACGGCGCGGACGATGACCGGCAGGGGTTCGGTGACCAGGCGCCCGAGGCGACGTCCCCGCCACAGGCACAGGAACAGGACGGCTGAGGTCGCCACAGCCAAGCCCGGCCCGAACCACGCGGGCGCGATGGAGCGCGATGAGCCTTCGGATGGCGCGACGTCGGCCAGGGAGGGGACGTACCAGATCAGATGGTCGGTCTGCCCGAACAGGTGCAGGGCGATCGCGGCGTTGTCGGAGTCGAGGATCGTGCCATTGCTGATCAGGGTGTCGTCCCCGAGCAGGATCACCGGCGGTCGACCTGCGGCGCCCGGCAGGGTGACCATCGCGCCGCCACCGTCGCTCTTGTCGGGGAAGCAGGTCGTCGCGCCGGAGCCGCTTCCGGTCGCCGTGTATGCCCGGCCGGCAAGCGCAAGCCGGAAGTCCGCTCCCAACTCGGCGCCCGTGCACGCGGCGGTCACCCCCGTCAGATCCGCGAGGTGGGAGTCGACCGGCAGGCCCAGGCCCTTGGTGACCTCGGGGTCGGGGTCCAGCAGGATCACGCTGGCGGCGGGCGCAGCGTGTGCCAGCGCCGCTCGGGCTGTCCTCCCCGACAGGCGAAGGGTGTGGGTGATCACGACCGTCGAGGTGCCGTCCACGGTCTCGTCGAGCAGCTCGCGTTGGTTGCGGACGACGGTCACGCTGACGCCGTGGTCGCTCAGCACGTGGGCCAGGCCCTGGGCTCCGGAGTAGCCGGGGTTGGCCGGGTCGAGATCGTCGGCGTTGCCCGGACCAGCGGGGCTCAGCAGCGTCATCGCCGTGGTCGCGGCCAGGAGCACGCCGACCACGATCAAGGGCGTGACCCATCGGGGCCGCTTGAGTGTGAGGGGTCTGGAGACCGCGGCGGTTGGGGTCATCGTCATACGGTCAGGCCCTGAAGGGATGCTGCCACCGGCGCGGGGCGGGTCTTGACCAGCTCGGCGTCGAGCGCCCGGATGTGGTCGGCCTGCTCCGAGGTGGCACGGCGATGGCCGTAGCGAACGGCGTCGAAGATGTTCGCCGCCTGTGCGAGTCGGACCGCGTGGTCGGGGAAGGGCTGCGCCAGCTCGAGACTGACCTCGTGCGCAGTGCGTCCGGGCGAGTCATCCAGGAGCGTGCGATCGCTCATGTCCTTGGCGATCGCGCGGAACCCGTCCAGGACAGCGGCGTCATAACGGCCGTCGGCGAACGCCTCGGCAGCCAGCTTGCGATAGGTGCTGGGGGTGATCGTCGGGTCCACGAGCACTGCCCCGTCCGGGCTGGCGTCGATCGAATCTCGGCGCACCTTGGGCAGGACCCGGACGAGGAGGGCGATGACGAAAACCGCCACCAGCGCGGTGATGACCGGGGACAGCCCGCCGTTGGCCAGGTGGTTGGCGCCCTCGAGCAGCTTGCCAAGCTGCTCGAGGATCCACCGAATCACCGTGTCCAGCCACGGGTCGTGGTAGTCGGGGCGGCTCAGCTCGTCACTGAGCCATCTCCGCGCCTCGGCTGGTGTGGGATCCAGACCATGCTGCGGTGACCAGCTCACCTCAGCCATGAGAGGTGACCAGCTCGCCGGCGTCATGAGCTGCCGTTCAGATCCGCGAAGCGGGGTTGGACTGGGCCTCACGGATCAGCACGACGTCGAGCGCCTCGAGGCGCATCCGCCGATCGATGTAGAGCAGGCCGGTCACCGCCGCCACGAAGGGTGTCGTGATCGCCCCCGAGAGCAACGCCGACAGGTGCGAGACGAACGTGGCGACCATCTGACTGCCTTCGGTGTCCTGCCCGGCCATGGTTGCGATGGCGACGCCGACGATCGTGAACGGCATCCCGAGCATCGCCCCGACGATCGCCGCCAGGATTCCGGCCGCCAGCGTGATGCCCAGGATGCGCCAGAACGCGGCGGCTCCCTTGGTGAGCGCGAACGAGCGGCGCAGCCCGGCGAACACCCCATGGCCCTCGAGAACGATCGCGGGTGCCGCCAGCGAGATCTTCGTCGAGACATACACGGCCACGACAACGGTGCAGAGGACCCCGAGGAGCAGGAGCGCTGCTCCCGCGCTGTTGTTGTCGTTGACCAGTAGCAGGACACCGGGGCCGATCAGCAACGCCGTTGACACGAGGCTGAACAGCCCGCTCGCGATGAGCAGCGCGACCAAGGACGGCAGTCGTCCGCGGGTGGATCGCCACGTCTGGCTGAGGTCCGGTTTGTGGCCCAGAACCGCTTGGCCGACGACGTAGATCAACAGCCCGCTGAGCAGCGCGGTCGCGAGTCCGGTGAACATGCTCTGGATCAGTGTGGACGGAATCCCGAGGAACGCCTCCGCCTCCGGTCCGTACCTGCCCACGACCCTGGCCGTCAGATGGGTCGCGCCGATTCCCAGAGCGGCCGACGGGACCAGGAACACGGCCAGCACCAGCACGGACATTCCGACCATCGACTTCGGGTTGAAACGAACGGCCTTGACCGCGCCGTCCAGGATGTCACCGAACTGCAGTGGTCGCAGCGGCACGATGCCCGGCTTGTGCGCCGTGAGCATCGGGATCTGTTGCATGGCGCCGTGAGGCTGCACCGGTAGACCGGTCGGTGGCGGCCCGGCGTACGACGGGCCGCGCGTAGGGTCGCCATCCTGCGGTCCAGGGGCGGAAAACCCGCCGGTCGCCGTCATGTGTCTCCCTGGTCGATCGGGTATCGCCCCATGATGTCAGGGGGTCGTCGCGACGAGTGCCGTTACGGCGGTCATCGCCTCGGCCGCGGACACGGGCTGGGCCCCAAGGCGGACATGTCGGGCCACGATCTTGGGCTCCTGTCGGCACAGGATCAGGCCGCGACGCCACAGCACCCACGGCGACTTACGACGTTCGGCCAGGTCCCGGATCAGGCGGCGGCAGAATGTCAGCCATGGGCCGGCGTGCACGCAGTAGGCGGCCGCGAGGACGCCAGTTGTCGCCAAGGCTTCAATGATCTCGGCAGCGAAGATGCCCTCGGCCAGGATCAGCTGACCCGGCTCGGCCGTTACTGCAGAGTGCCCCACGATGCGAGATGAGCCGATGTCGTAGGTCGGCAGGTCCACAACTCCGTCCCGGCACAGGTCAACCAGCGCCTGAACCGCGGCGGCGGCATGCCAAGACCGCGGGTTGTCCCAGTCAGGGACGCCCATGGGGAGGATCGGTAGGGACGGGTCGTCCCCGTCGCGGTAGAAGTCGTCCAGCCGGACGATCGGCCATCCATGGCGGTCCTGGAGGTGGGTCGCCAGTCGTGACTTGCCGGCACCGCTCGGGCCGGCCACGATCACGACACGTCGTCGGCCGTCGCGGGGCAATGGTTCCTCAACGGTTCGTCGAGGGTGTTCACGGCGCCGGCGTCTCATGGGCGGCCGTCCAAGCGGAGAGGCACTAGTGACCTTTGGGGTGCCAAACGGTCTTGGTCTCCAGGTAGGCCTTCATCCGGCTCAGGTCCGGCGTAGGGGACCAATCCGGCTCTACGGCGTCCGCGTCGTTCCCAGCCGGGCGTAGGACGCGTTTGAGATTCTCCGCCGCGGCACGTTCAAGGTCTGCCCATGCGAAGCCGCCGACTTCAGCGGCGCCGGCCAGGTCGATGGCATTGACGTCCTGGTGCGATGCCAGCCATGGTGCGACCTCGGCGGTGCGTCCGGTGATCAGGTTGATGACTCCCGCAGGCACGTCGGAGGTCGCGAGGACCTCCGAGAGCGTGATGGCGGGAAGCGGCCGGTGCTCACTGGTCAGGACCACCGCGGTGTTGCCGCTGACCACGATGGGTGCCAGCACAGAGACTAGACCCAGCAACGACGAGCGTTGCGGTGCAAGGGCGGCCACCACTCCGGTGGGCTCGGGCGCGGAGATGTTGAAGTACGGCCCGGCGACCGGGTTGACCCCACCCAGGACCTGGGCGAGCTTGTCCGACCACCCGGCATACCAGACCCAACGATCGATGGCCTGTGAGACGACCTTGTCCGAGCGGTCCGGCGTGAGTCCCTCGGCCGCCGCGACCTCTGCGACGAACTGTGCGCGTCGTCCTTCCATCAGCTCGGCCACGCGATAGAGCACCTGACCACGGTTGTATGCCGTGGCCGCGGCCCACTTCCCGAGGGCACCCCGGGCCGCCACGACAGCGTCGCGGGCATCCTTGCGGGAGCCCATCGCGGCGTTGGCCAGGAACCTGCCGCGGCTGTCGCTCACCTCATAGGTGCGACCTGACTCGCTTCGCGGGAACGCCCCACCGATGTAGAGCTTGTAGGTCTTGCGCACCTCGATCCGTTGCTCCGCAACGGCATTCGGTCCAGTCGCCTTGCGTCGAGCCGCGGTGGGACTCATCGATTCGCTCCTGTCGTGACGTAGCCCTCAAGGCCATGGCGGCCACCCTCGCGGCCGTAGCCGGACTCCTTGTAGCCGCCGAACGGAGAGGTTGGGTCGAAGCGGTTGAAGGTGTTGGCCCAGATCACTCCGGCGCGCAGCTGGTCGGCCATCCACAGGATGCGGGAACCCTTCTCGGTCCAGATCCCGGCGGAGAGTCCATATGGCGTGTTGTTGGCCTTGGCGACCGCCTCCTCTGGAGTGCGGAACGTCAGCACTGACAGAACCGGCCCGAAGATCTCTTCCTGGGCGATCCGGTGCGACTGAGCGACACCGGTGAAAACCGTTGGGGCGAACCAGAATCCGCGCTCCGGTA
This sequence comes from Dermatophilaceae bacterium, assembly GCA_035654835.1. Lineage (GTDB taxonomy): Bacteria > Actinomycetota > Actinomycetes > Actinomycetales > Dermatophilaceae > UBA4719. The sequence goes on from DASRVZ010000172.1 coordinate 18,157, forward strand.
GCACGCAGGGTGCACTCCAGCGAGTCGCTCCTTCGGCCTCCCCAGCATCCGCCAGCTCGCGGATCCGGGCGAGCTGCGCTGCGGAGTTGATGGCACCGACGTCGGTGTTCTTGTCCATCGGGTCACCGACGCGCAGCGTCTGCAGGCGCCGTTTGAGTCGCATGATCACGTCTTCGGCGACATTCTCCTGGACCAGCAGCCGGGACCCCGCGCAGCAGACGTGGCCCTGGTTGAAGAAGATCCCGTTGACGATCCCCTCGACCGCCTGGTCGATGGCGGCGTCATCGAAGACGATGTTGGCCGCCTTGCCGCCGAGCTCGAGAGTGGCTCGTTTGCGTGTCCCGGCGATGGAGCGGGCGATGTCCTTGCCGACCTCGGTCGATCCGGTGAAGGCGATCTTGTCGACGTCGGGGTGGCGGATCAGCTGGGAGCCGGTGCGGCCGGTCCCGGTGATGATGTTGACCACCCCGGCCGGCAGGTCGGCTTGCTGGCAGACCTCGGCGAACAGAAGAGCGGTCAACGGTGTGCTCTTGGACGGTTTGAGGACGACGGTGTTTCCCGCAGCCAGGGCGGGTGCGATCTTCCACGACAACATGAGCAGCGGGAAGTTCCAGGGAATCACCTGCCCGACGACGCCGATCGGTCTTGGTTGCCGGCCCGCGCCGCCCGAGAGCCCTGCGTGCTCGAGCTTGTCGGCCCAGCCTGCGTGGTAGAAGAAGTGTGCCGCAGCCAACGGGATATCAACGTCGCGCGACTCCTTGATCGGCTTGCCGTTGTCCAGCGTCTCCAGCACTGCGAACTCCCGCGCGCGCTCCTGCAGGATCCGCGCGATACGGAAGAGGTACTTGCCTCGCTCGGCTCCGGACAAACGACCCCATGGTCCGTCGAAGGCCTTTCGGGCCGCCCTGACCGCATTGTCGATGTCGGTCTCGCTGGCCTCGGTGACCTCGGCAAGCACCTCCTCGGAGGACGGGTTGATGGTCTTGAACGTTGATCCGTCCTTCGACTCGATGAACTCGCCACCGATGAACAGCCCGTATGACGGCCGGATGGAGACGACGGCGCGCGACTCGGGCGCCGGTGCGTACTCGAACTTAGCCATGGTGTCTCTGCTTTCAGCTCAGTCGATCGTGACGTGGTCGGCACCGGCATAGCGGCCGGTGGCGAGCTTCTGCCGTTGCAGGAGAAGGTCATTCAGGAGGCCGGAGGCACCGAAGCGGAACCAGGTGGGGCTCATCCAGTCATCACCGGCGATCTCGTTGACCATCACCAGGTACTTCATCGCGTCCTTGGTGGTCCTGATCCCACCAGCCGCTTTCACCCCGATCTGGGTGCCAGTGAGGTCACGCCAGTCGCGGACCGCCTCGAGCATGATCATCACTACGGGCGCCGCCGACGCTGGCGATATTTTGCCCGTCGATGTCTTGATGAAGTCCGCGCCCGCCAGCATCGCGAGCCACGAGGCGCGCCGCACGTTGTCATAGGTCACCAGCTCGCCGGTCTCAAGGATGACCTTCAAGTGCGCCGGAGCGCCGTTCGGCGCGTCGCTGACGCAGGCCGCCTTGATCGCCGCGATCTCGTTGAACACCTGCAGGTATCTGCCGGTAAGGAACGCCCCCCGGTCGATAACCATGTCGATCTCGTGGGCGCCCGCCCTGATGGCGTCACGCGTGTCGGCCAGCTTGACCGTCATGGTTGCGCGGCCGGACGGGAAGGCGGTCGTCACGGCCGCGACGTGGACGCTGCTGCCCTTGAGCGCCTCCACGGCCACCGGGACCAGGTCGCTGTAGATGCAGACCGCCGCGACATGGGGCGTGGCCGGGTCACCGGGGTCCGGAGCCATCGCCTTGGCACACATCGACCGCACCTTACCCTCGGTGTCGGCACCCTCAAGCGTCGTCAGGTCGATCATGCTGATGGCGGTGTCGATGGCCCAGGCCTTCGAAGTGGTCTTGATGGAGCGGGTGCCCAACCCCGCTGCGCGGGAGTCCGCGCCGACGCGGTCGACACCTGGCAGCCCGTGCAGCCACGTGGTCAACGAGGCGTTGGTCAGGGCCGCGACCCCGAGCAATTCGCGTGCGCTGGCGGTAGCCGTTCGAGCGTGGACAGTAGCTGGGGGGGAACTCACGGTCGGAGTCTATCGGCCTATGCTCAGTAGTCGGGCTGCGACCGAGCGAAACGACCGCTCACGTTGGGACCGGCTAGCGCACAACGAAATTGGCCAGAGCGCAAGGACATACATGAGCAGCAAGATCTCGACCAAGCAACTGATCCGCCAACGTTCACCGTTGGGGTTGGCGGCTGTCTGCGGCGTTACCGGCCTGGTGCTTCTCGTGTCCATGGCCTGGCAGTGGGCCGAGCACCCGGAGCCGTTGTTCGCCGCGTGGGTGGTTCTCATCATGGCTGTCGTGTGGTCGTTGTTCGTTCGTCCGGCTGTTCTGCTCGATGAGGACGGCGTGACGATTCGGAACATTGTCAGGGACGTTCACATCCCGTGGGCCCGAGTGGGCGAGGTGGAGTGTCGCTGGAGTCTCAAGGTGTTCGTGGAGGATCGGGCCTACACCGCGTGGGCCATCTCCGGGCAGGCAGGACGTCCCAAGATTGCCCCCCGCAGGTTGTTCGGGATGACGTCCGCGCGGATCGACCCGTTTGCCAGCGCCGGTGCTCGCCCGCCCACGTCCGCTGCGAAAGTCACGGCAGCGACGGTTGCGAGGGCGATTGAAGATGCCAAGGAGGACTACTCCGAAGCCGTCGCGCGGGGCGCGATCGCGGCTGTGCCGGACGCCCAGGTGCGGATGACGTGGGTGCCGGTGGCCCTGGCCATCATGTTCCTGCCCGTCATCGCCGTCGTGGTCCTCACACTGACCTGATCGCCTCATGTCAGGTCAGTGCGCGGTCAGCCTCGTCATCGAGGCGCCCACCCGGTCCAACCGTCCTTTGGCCTCCACCTGGGCTGCCGTCAGACCCGATGAGGCTTCGACCGCGACGATGACCTCGAGATAGACCTTGAGCTTGGGCTCGGTCCCACTCGGGCGCACGATCACCCGGCTCTCGTCCTGGAGGTGATAGCGGAGCCCATCGGTGGGTGGCAGCTGCTCCGAGCCCTCGGACAGGTCGTCGATCCGGGTGACCGGAACGCCTCCGATGTCGGTCGGCGGCTCCTCACGGAGCCGGGACATCAGGGTGCCGATCAGGCTCAGGTCATCGACCCGGACGGCGAAGGAGTCGGTGGCGTGGACCCCGTGCGTCAGCGCGAGGTCGTCCAGGACATCGAGCAGCGAACGGCCCTGTGCCCGCAGGTCCGCTGCCATCTCGGCCAACAACAACGCCGCACTCACGCCGTCCTTGTCGCGCACCTGGTGGGGGTCGACGCAGTACCCGAGCGCCTCTTCGTAGCCATAGCGCAGGCCCTCCACGCGTGAGATCCACTTGAAGCCGGTCAGGGTCTCTTGGTGTCTGATCCCGGCGCTGGTTGCCATGGCCGCAAGCAGGCGGGAAGACACGATCGAGTTGGCGAAGACGTCGTCGGCCGCCACCCCGCGGGCCAGGATGTGCGCTCCCAGCAGCGAGCCGACCTCGTCGCCACGCAGCATCCGCCATCCCGACGGGTTGTCCAGGGTGGCTGCCGCCGGGTCCGGGACGGCCACCGCGCAACGATCGGCGTCGGGGTCGTTGGCCAGGACGAGGTCGGCATGTTCCCGGGCCGCCAGCGCTAGTGCGGCATCGATCGCGCCCGGCTCCTCGGGGTTCGGGAAGATCACCGTAGGGAACTCGGGGTCCGGTTCGGACTGGCTGGGCACGACGATGGGGGAGCTGAAACCGGCACGCGCGAAGGCGGCCACGATGACAGCACTAGCCACGCCGTGCAGTGACGTGTGGACGACCCTCAGCTCGCGTGGGCCACCGGGGGCGACAACTGCCGCTGCAGCATCGAGGTAGGCCTCCAGGAGGTCGTCGTTCAGGGTCGTCCAACCCGAGTTTGCCCGAGGGACGTCAGCGACCAGGCTGACCTCGGCGATGTGCGCGGCGATGTCAGCATCGGACGGCGGCACGATCTGGCTGCCGTCGCCGAGATAGACCTTGTAGCCGTTGTCCTGGGCTGGGTTGTGGCTCGCAGTCACCATGACACCGGCGTCCGCACCGAGGTAACGAATCGCGAAGGCCAACACCGGAGTCGGCAACGGGCGGGGCAGCACCATCGCCCGGCCACCAGCAGCGACGACCACGGCTGCCGTATCTGCGGCGAAGACGTCCGAGTTGTGTCTGGCGTCGAGTCCGATGACCACCAATGGATGTGGTTCGGTCTCTTTCAGGTATGCCGTGAGCCCGGCTGCCGCACGGATCACCACGGGGCGGTTCATCCGGTTGGGGCCCGCTCCCAGCGCACCCCGAAGTCCGGCAGTGCCGAACTCGAGCATGCCGACGAACCTGTCGGCCAGGTCTGCTCCCGCCTCGGCGTCACCTGAGGATGCGGCGTCCAGTACCGCATCGAGCTCCGCACGCGTGGCCGGGTCAGGGTCGTCGTCCCGCCAGGAGGCGGCGCGCTCAAGCAGGTCCGGAGGTACCGCATACGCAGGGGGCGTGGCCTGCTCCTTGGGGTCTGCGGCGGCACCGTGCGTGGTCATCGCGGGATCTCGATCTTCGCGACGATGGCGGCGAGCAGGCGGCCGCAACGCCCGGCCGCAGCCTGGCCGGCCTCGAGTACCTCGTCGTGGGAAAGGGGTTGATCGCCGATGCCCGCCGCCAGGTTCGTCACCAGGGAGATCCCGAGAACCTCCATGCCGCTCTGGCGGGCAGCGATCGCCTCGAGCGTCGTCGACATCCCGACCAGATCGCCTCCCAGGATCTTGGCCATCTGGACCTCAGCGGGTGTCTCGTAGTGCGGCCCGCGGAACTGCACATAGACGCCCTCGTCGAGATCGGGGTCGACCCCGCGAGCCAGGTCGCGCAGCCGCTGCGAGTACAGATCGGTCAGATCAACGAAGTTGGCGCCCTCGATCGGAGAGGCTGCCGTGAGGTTGAGGTGGTCCCGGATCAAGACGGGGGTGCCAGGCGTCCAGGCCGGGTTGAGACCGCCGCAGCCGTTGGTCAACACGATTGTTCTGCACCCAGTCGCAGCCGCGGTACGCACGGCATGCACGACCGAGCGGACCCCGTGACCCTCGTAGAAGTGGGTGCGCGTGCCAAAGACCAACGCACGACGGTCGGTGTCTCCTATCGCGACCGACCGCATGACGCTCGAGTGCCCGGCGACGGCCGTCTTGGCGAAGCCCGGGACAGCCGCATTCTCGATGGTGGCAACCGTCTCGCCGATCAGGTCTCCGGTCTGCCCCCAGCCGGAGCCGAGCACAAGTGCCACGTCGTGGCGGGGTGAACCCGAACGTTCGGCGATCACCTCGGCCGCCGCGGCTGCGACCGCGAACGGGTCGACGGAAGGGTCGCGCAGATCCAGGGAGTCAGTCCTCGAGTCGGTCACGCGGGCAGCCTAACGCGGCGCTATTGCATGCATCCCGGGCGCACGGGCTGCGGTAGATCTCGGCCCGACAACCTCGCCCACGTCCGCGACTCAAGTCGGCCCGATCAGCGTCTATGCCGGTGAGGTGCGGGCAAGCTGTCGCCCGTCGCCAAGCGGGCCAAGAACCTTGTCTACGTCCCGGACGGCGCGACCAACACCGTGCAGGTGATCGATCCCACGGCCTTCAGAGTGATCGCGACCTATCCCACGCCAGCTGTGAGTTCAGCGGCAAGCTTCTTGTGATCGACCGCGAGGCCACCAAGCTGATCAAGGTCAATGGAGGTCCGCACGGCCTGTTGGTACGGCCGCAGCCGGGCTCGTTCTCGCTTGGGCACACGGGCAACACCAGATAGGACCATCACGCGTAGGTCATCGCCCGCTGGGCCGCCGGCGGTGACGTGGTCAGCTCATTCTGCTGTTGCGACTGCCAGAGCGGGGTTGGGTCGCGGAACCAGCGTGACCTTGTCTCCGGGGTAGAACGTGGCCACGGCGTCGTTGTCGATCTGCGCCACGACGTTCTCGCCCGAGTCGGTCACCGCATGCAGACGCCCCGTCGAACCCAGGAAGCTCACGGTGATGACCGTGGCGCGACCGGTCGGGTCTGCCGTGACTTCGATGGACTCCGGCCGGATCAGCAACAGCGCGGGCCCACGCTGCGTTGAACCCGGCAGAAGTGGCACCGAGGTCCCGAGCAGGGTGGCGTGGTCGCCCTCGGCGATGGCATGCAGACGGTTCGTGAGACCAACGAAGTCGGCCACGAATGCCGTCGCAGGTCTGGCGTAGAGATCGTGGGGTGAGGCCAGCTGTTCGAGGTTGCCTGCCCGCATGACGCCGACCCGATCGGCGACGGCCAGGGCCTCTTCCTGGTCGTGCGTGACGAACAAGGTCGTGGTACCGACCTCGAGCTGGATGCGGCGGATCTCATCCCGGAGCTGCACCCGCACCTTGGCGTCCAGCGCAGACAGCGGTTCGTCGAGCAACAGGACCTGGGGCTCGATGGCCAGGGCGCGGGCCAGGGCCACCCGCTGCTGCTGACCGCCGGACATCTGGTGGGCGTAGCGGTCGGCGTGGTCCGAGAGCTCAACAAGATCGAGCATCTCGGCGACGCGCTCGCGGCGGCGGGCAGACGGAATACGGCGGAGC
>DASRVZ010000173.1:0-18275 GCA_035654835.1 Dermatophilaceae bacterium
ACCCCATCCCACCCCCAGTGCCCTGGCCTTGTTGCGCCGAAACCACCGAAGTGGGCGCTCACGCGGCTCGAGTCGGTGGTTTCGGCGCAACAAGGGGGAGTGGTGAGGGCCGGAGATGGCCATTGAAACGTCCGAAGTCGCCGCGCTGGCGCGCGCGTTCGACCCGCTCAGCCACCGCTTGGGGATCTCGAGACATGTCTTCGACGTCCCAGCGAACGAACTCCAGCCCACAGTCGCGGATACGGTCCTCACGCACCTTCTCCGCCAGGACGACGCGGGCTGCAGCCTCACCGCTGGCCCCTTCGGGATCGAACTGGCCCAGGTACTTGCCTGAGCCGTCGGCCTCGGCCACGACCCCTTCATCGAGCCAGAGGCCGTCGACGCGGCCCAGGAACCGCCCGTGCAGGTCGTACACCGTCACCTGAGGCTCCGGGGGTTCGATCCCCAGCTGCCAGAGCCGAGCGAACGACCATGACTCGAACCAGTTCTCGCGTCGGCCGTCCAGAATTGGCAGGGCTCGGTCAGCATTCGTGATGAAGGGCCAGCCGCGTTGCTGGGTGCGCATCAGCTCCAACGACGTTGGCGAGACCCAGTGTGCACGAAGGGCCGCATCCCCGATAGCAACTGCGTCGGGCAGCGGCAGCTCACGCAGGCAGTCGACAACCGTCCGGTCGACTGATGTCACGGTGAGTCCCGAGATGTGGTCGACGTCCGCCTGGGGCAGCCCTGCCGGTTCGAGTCGAAGCAGGGTCCGCGGCGTCGCTGTTCGAGTCGAACCGTCGGTGGTCAAGGCCACCCAGCCGGGCAGATGCCAGGGGATCGGGAGGCCGTGCAGGAGCGCGGCGCTGTGATGGCTCACGACTGTATGTGGCTGGCGACGAACGGCCGCGTCCACCAGCAAGAGGTGACGGGCCCGGCGGCTTGCCTGAAGCCATCGGGACTTCGCGACGAAGACGCCGCGACCCAGACGGCGAACGTCTCCATGCCTCACCGCCCGTTCGACGACCCGGGCCGACAACCCCGCCGATACGGCCTCGGGCAGATCGAACACGGGAGGCAGGAGCGGGAGCACGGCGGGGACATCGATCATGCGCCAACGGTGGCTTGAGCGGGCCAGGCATGGACTTGTGTGGGCATGGCCTGTGGACGGCGGGATCAGGGTCGGGTCGATGTGGACAGCCGGATGAGCCGAGCTTCTTGCGCCGAAACCACCGAATCCGGCCCCAGTGTCCCCACATTCGGTGGTTTCGGCGCAAGAAGCGGAGGAGGGGGTGCGAAACGACCCGGTAGCTTGCGGTACCGGGTCGTTCGCGCTGGGCGGATGCGGGGTGGTGGGTCAGGCCCTGATCAGCTCGACGTCCAGAGCGATCTTGACCCTCTCGCCGACGAGGACGCCGCCGCCTTCGATCGCGGCGTTCCACGAGAGGTCGAAGTCCTTGCGGTTGATCTCGGTGGTGGCCTCGAAGCCGGCGCGGGTGCCGCCCCACGGGTCAGCGCTGGCGCCGCCGAACTCCAGGTCGAAGCTGACCGGCTTGGTGATGCCCTTGATGGTGAGGTCGCCCTGGATCGAGTCGTTGGTGACCTTGGTGGACGTAAAGGTCATGGCGGGGTTGTTCTCCACGTCGAAGAAGTCGGCCGACCTGAGGTGGATGTCGCGGTCCTCGCTGTTGGTGTCGATGGACGCCAGCTGCACCGTGGCCTGGACGGTCGACTGCTCGAACGGCTGACCGACGGTAACGACTGCGGCAAAGTCCTTGAACTGGCCGCGAACTTTGCTCACCATGAGATGGCGGGCTGCGAAACCGACCTCGCTGTGTGAAGCATCGACGTTCCAGGTGCCAGCGGTGAGATCAGAGAAGTTGGTCTTGTTCACGGTGATGCTCCTTGATGATGGTGTGGGTTCGTCGATGACATTACAGCATTTACTTTAGGTTTCAACTAAAGAAACGGTATGATCCATTCCATGAGCACACACATCGCGCCGCAATGGCTGGACGCGGAGGAGCAGCACGCTTGGCGTGAGTACCTCCATGCAACCCGGGTGCTTGAGGCGGTTCTCGACCGTGACCTCCAGGCGGAGGGGCTGCAGCTGTCCGAGTACGAGATCATCGCGATGCTTTCCGAGCAGCCGGACAGACGACTGCGGATGTCCGAGATCGCCGCGCTGGTCGTGCAGTCCCGTAGCCGGTTGACCCACACCGCCGGGCGCCTCGAGAAGCGCGGATGGGTACGCCGGGAGGCGTGTGTCGGGGATCGGCGGGGCGTAGAGCTGGTGCTGACCGACGTGGGCTACTCCGAGATCATCAGGATGGCGCCGACCCATGTCAACAGCGTGCGCCGCAACTTCGTCTCCCACCTCTCCCGCGAGGACTTGCTCGCCCTCGGTCGCGCCATGGAGGCCATCAACGCTGGCATCCGGAGCACAGGGGTCTGCGACGAGGTTCTTGTGGTCGAGGGACAGCCCGCCTGAGGCGGGGGCGGATCCACAGCCCGATGGCTGAGAGACTTGCCCACATGACCCCTCTTCGCATGACTGCGGCCCAGACGCCATACCCGTATGACGCACCCCTGTCCCGGGCGCTGCTGACCCGCGCCACGGCGGTCACCCCTGGCGGAGTCAACAGCCCCGTGCGCGCCTTCCGGGCTGTTGGAGGGACGCCCAGGTTCATGGCCAGCGGGACCGGTCCCTATCTCACCGATGTGGATGGCCGCGAGTATGTCGACCTGGTGTGCTCGTGGGGTCCGATGATCCTGGGGCACGCGCACCCCGATGTGCTGGCCGCGGTCCAGGGTGCTGCGCTCAAAGGGTTCAGCTTCGGGACACCGAGCGAGAACGAGGTCGCGCTTGCCGAAGAGATCGTGGCCCGGGTCGAGCCCGTCGATCAGGTGCGTTTGGTCAACAGCGGCACCGAGGCCACGATGAGCGCACTGCGCCTTGCCCGCGGGTTCACCGGTCGGGCCAAGGTGGTGAAGTTCGCAGGTTGCTACCACGGGCACGTCGACGCGCTCCTCGTGTCAGCGGGCAGTGGTCTGGCAACGTTCGCCCTGCCGGACTCCGCGGGAGTCCCGGCGTCCACCGCCGCCGAGACGATCGTGTTGCCCTACAATGATATCGAGGCCCTCGAAGCGGCCTTCGCAGAGCATGGTGACCAGATCGCGGCTTTGATCACCGAGGCCAGTCCTGGCAACATGGGGATCGTGCCGCCGCTGCCCGGGTTCACCGAGGCCCTTCGGCGCATCACCACCGCGCACGGCGCGCTACTGATCTCCGACGAGGTCATGACCGGATTCCGTTGCAGCGCCTCAGGTTGGTACGGCCTCGAGGGGCCCTACGACGGCGGCGCACCAGACCTGTTCACGTTCGGCAAGGTCATGGGTGGTGGCTTCCCGACGGCAGCCTTTGGTGGTCGCGCCGACATCATGGCGATGCTCGCTCCCGACGGACCCGTCTACCAGGCCGGCACGCTGTCCGGCAACCCGGTGGCGAGCGCGGCCGGTCTTGCGACGTTGCAGGGCTGCACCCCGGCCGTCTACGCCAGGCTCGGGGTCGTGAGCAGGACGATCGCAGACGCGGCGTCTGCGGAGTTCTCGCGGTACGGCATACCGCACGTCGTGCAGTGGGCCGGAAGCATGTTCAGCATCTTCTTCCGTGAGGGAGCCGTGACCAACTACGACCAGGCCAGAGCTCAGCAGACGCAGGCCTTCTCGGCGTTGTTCCAGTCCATGCTCAGCCAGGGGGTGCACCTGCCGCCGAGTGCCTTCGAGACGTGGTTCGTCAGTGCGTCGCACGATGACGCAGCGGTCGACCGGGTCCTGGCCGCTCTCCCCGTGGCGGCGAAGGCCGTTTCAGAGTCGTTTGCGACAATTTCAACATGACAAAGCCTGCCGGTGACATCAACCGGACTGTCGTGCATCTGCTTCGCCACGGAGAGGTGCACAACCCCACCGGCGTGCTCTACGGCCGACAACCTGACTTCCACCTGTCGGACCTAGGTCGCGAGATGGCCGAGGCGGTCGCCGCCCATCTTGCCGACCACGACATCACCGTGGTCGTAGCCTCGTCCCTGGACCGCGCGCGGGAGACGGCGGCGCCGATCGCCTCGGCCCATGGTCTCGCGATCGCCACGGACGACAGGGTGATCGAGGCCGACAACTACTTCGAGGGCAAGACCTTCGGAGTCGGTGACGGTTCGCTGAGGTACCCGAGGCACTGGCCCAAGCTGATCAACCCGTTCAAGCCTTCGTGGGGGGAGCCCTACGAAGAGATCGCCGCACGGATGCTCGCTGCCATCGCAGCGGCACGGCAGTCCGCCCGTGGTCACGAGGCCGTGATCGTCTCCCACCAGCTGCCGGTGTGGACGGTGCGTGCCAAGCTCGAGGGTCGTCGTCTATGGCACGACCCTCGCAAGCGTGAGTGCGCGCTGGCCTCGTTGACCTCCCTGGTGTACGTCGGTGACGAGCTCGAGTCGATCACCTACAGCCAGCCGGCCGCCGCACTGCTGCCCCGAGCGAGCAAGACGGCAGGCGCATGAGCTCGGTCTCATAGATGTTCCAGAAGCCGATGTTCCAGAAGCTGATGTTCACGAGGCTCGCGGGTTCCCTCGCAGTGGCAGCGCTTGGCCTGGGCGCAACGGCGGCCTGCAGCAGCGACGCCAACTCCATTGCGGCACAGGCCAAGTCCGGCGACAGCAAGGGGTTCGTCTCTGGGGACGGCACGATCGAGCGGGTGGCGTCGAAACAGCGCTCGACCCCGTTGACCGTGAGCGGTACGACGCTCCAAGGTGTGACGTGGACTGTCGCCGATGCCAGAGGCAAGGTCCTGGTCCTGAATGTGTGGGGCCAGTGGTGTGGTCCCTGCGTCGCCGAGATGCCACAACTGCAGCAGGTGTGGTCACAGGTGGCCGCCACTGGAGAACCGGTGCAGTTCATGGGGATCAACTACCGCGACGGTGCCGACACCGCCAGGGCGTTCATGCGAGCGAACAAGATCACCTACCCCTCGCTCGAGGACGACGGTGGACGCACGTTGTTGGCCCTGCGTGGCAAGGCGAACACCACGCCGACGACGCTGGTCCTTGATCGGCAGGGCCGCATCGCCGCCCGGGTCTCGGGCCCGGTGACGGCTTCCACTCTGAGCGGGCTGGTCAACGACGTCCTCGGCGAGGTTGTGTCTGTTGGGTGAGACAGCGTGATCGCTGACGCCGGCAGCACCATCACGTCTGGTGCCCTGCCGCTGGCTGTCCTGTTGGCCCTTGCGGCCGGCTTCGTCTCCTTTGCCTCCCCCTGCGTTCTTCCCCTGGTGCCGGGGTTCCTCGGCTATGTGACCGGCCTGTCCGGGATCACGCTCGATCAACGTGGCCGGGGTCGGCTCATGCTCGGCGCGCTCCTGTTCGTTCTCGGGTTCAGCGCCGTGTTCATCGCGGTGGCGGTGACCGTCTCCTCTGCCGGTGCGTTGCTGAAGGAGCACCAGAGCCTGCTGATGCGCCTCGGCGGGGTCATCGTGATCCTCATGGCGGTGATGTTCATGGGGGCCGGCAGCCAGCGCACGTTTGCGCCCCGATGGAAACCGGCCGCTGGCTTGGCCGGAGCGCCACTGCTGGGGATGGTGTTCGGCCTGGGGTGGGCCCCGTGCACCGGCCCGACGTTCGGCGCGATCATCGCCCTCTCGACCGCGCTGTCCGGCGACCAGCAGGCCATCGGCCGCGGAGTTGGACTGGCCACGGCCTACTCGGCCGGCCTGGGACTGCCCTTCCTACTGATCGCCGGTGGCTACGCCCGTGCCGGCAGGGCCTCACGGTGGCTGCAGGCGCATCACCGGGGCATCCAGATCGCGGGCGGCGTTCTGATGCTGGTCGTCGGGCTGTTGCTCGTGACCGGTCTGTGGGAGAGCGTGACCACAGCGATCCAGACCGGCCTGGTCCAGCAGTTCCGGACGGTGCTGTGATGACGGGTGTTGTGATGACGGGGGCGTTGGGATGAGCCAGAGTCGGATGGACACCCGACCGGACGAGAGCGACGTGACCCAGCCGACGCTGGGCCCTGTCGGGATGATGCGCTGGGCGTGGCGGCAGCTCACGAGCATGCGGACGGCGCTGTTCCTGCTGTTGCTGCTGGCGATCGGGGCGGTGCCGGGCTCGATCTGGCCGCAGCGCAATATCGATGCCGGGCGGGTGGCGGACTATCTGGCCAGCCACCGGAGCACGGGCCCCTGGCTCGATCGTCTCGGCTTCTTCGACGTCTACTCGTCCTCGTGGTTCGCTGCCATCTATCTGTTGCTGTTCGTGTCGCTGGTGGGCTGTGTCGTTCCGCGCTCGAAGATCCACTGGCGGGCGATGCGGGCGCAGCCCCCACGGGCGCCTCGCAGGCTGGAGCGGCTCCCCGAGCATGGCGAGATCGAGGTCGATGGCGCACCCGAGGACGTGCTCCGGGTGGCACTGGGAGTCCTGCGGGCCAAGCGCGTCCTGGGCAGGCACAGTGGGCCCAGGCGCTGGCGGATTCGTTCCACCGACCAGCCTGAGCCGGACGGCGACAGTGATGGCCGTTCGAGTGATGGTCCGTGGCTCAGCGCAGAATGCGGCTACCTGCGCGAGACCGGCAACCTGGTCTTCCACGCCGCGCTGATCGTCGTCATCGTGGCGGTGGCCGTCGGGCACCTGTTCGGATGGCGAGGCGACCGCATCCTCGTAACCGGCAAGAGCTTCTCGAACACGATCTCTGCCTATGACACCTTCGACCCTGGCCCCTGGGTCGACACCGAGGGTCTTTCGCCGTTCACGGTTGCGGTGGACAAGCTCGACGTCACGTTCGAGGAGCAGGCCGGCGGCGCGCAGCGTGGGGCCCCACGCGACTTCACGGCATACACGCGCACCCAGACCAGCCCGAAGGCTCCCCAGGTCAACCAGATCTTGAAGGTCAACGGGCCGTTGAAGTTTGGTGGCGCGTCGGTGTTCCTGCTCGGCAACGGGTATGCGCCGGTCATCACCGTGCGCGACGCCAAGGGCCAGGTGCTCCTGCGTGAGGCCACGCCGTTCCTTCCGCAGGACGCCAACTACAAGTCGGTGGGCGCCGTCAAGGTCTCGGCAGCCAGCCCGAAACAGCTGGGGTTCTTCGGTTTCTTCCTGCCTTCGGAGTACCTCGACAAGGACGCGGGGCCGTCGTCGTTCTTCCCCGACCTCAAGAACCCGGCACTGGCGCTCGGCGTCTATGAGGGCGAGCTGTATCCGCAGGGTCGGCCCCAGTCGGTCTACACACTGAGCACCGAGAAGATGACGCAGCTCAAGAATGCCAAGGGCGAACCCTTGCGGCTGCTGCTCAAACCGAGCCAGACCGCCCAGCTGCCCGATGGCCGGGGGAGCATCACCTTTGACTCGGTCCAGCGCTGGGCTGGACTCTCGATTCGCTACGACCCGGGCAAGGTCCTGGCGCTGGGTGGTGCCGTCGCGGCGTTGCTCGGGCTGATCGCCTCGTTGATGATCCGCCGTCGCCGGCTGTTCGTGCGTGTCCGGCCGGTTGGGCGTCGTACCGTGGTCTCGATCGGCGGCTTGGCCAAGGGCGAGGATCCCGGGCTGGGAGCAACGATCGAGGACCTGCTCAGTGCGATAGCGGAACGGACAGGCACCAAGGTATGACGAACGAAACTCTCTCGCAGTACGCCAACCTCGGCGTCTACTCGGCCATGGCGGTGCTCACCATTGCCATGATCGCGTTTGCCATCGACCTGGCCGGGACCGCCCCCAAGGTGTCTTCGGCTCGGCCGCGCAAGGCAGCCGGAGTGGCGATGATGCTCACGCGCCTGGGTGGTCTCCTGTTGGTCGCAGCGGCGGCCATGCGTGGTCTGTCTGTGCATCGTCCACCGCTGGGCAACATGTTCGAATTTGCCCTCGTGGGCTGCATGTTCGTCATCGTGGTCTTCGTCGCGATCAGCCTGCGCCGCGATATCCGTTGGCTGGGGCTCTTCGTGATCGGCCCGGTGCTGTTGACCCTTGGACTGGCCATCACGGTCTTCTACACCGACGCCAGTGAGCTGCTGCCCTCGCTCAAGAGCGTCTGGCTCGTCATCCACGTCACGGTGGCCACGTTCTCGGTGGCGCTGTTCACGATCGCGTTCAGCGTCACGATCCTCCACCTGGTCCAGACGTGGCTGGAGTCGCAGGACAGGCAAGACTCTGTGGGGATGTCACGCCTTCGGACCACCGTCAACACGGCACTTCCACCGGCGCGGTCACTGGACCGGACGGCGTACGGGATTCACGTCGTGGCGTTCCCGCTCTGGACCTTCACACTCATCGCCGGCGCCATCTGGGCCGAGCAGGCCTGGGGCCACTACTGGAACTGGGACCCCAAAGAGGTGTGGACGTTCGTGATCTGGGTCGTCTACGCCGCCTATCTGCACGCGCGTGCGACCACGGGGTGGACGCCACGGGCGGCCAACTACCTGGCCCTCGCCGGCTATGGCTGCATCTTGGTCAACTACATGGTCGTCAACGTCTTCTTCGTCGGCCAGCACTCTTACTCAGGGATGTGAGCATGGCGCGCTACGCAGTGTTGCGGTTGATGATCTTCTTCGGGTTCCTTTGCGCACTATGGCTTCTGGGTCTGCGTGACCCAGGTCAACGCTGGTGGCTGCTCATCGGGTCGGCGCTGGGGTCGGCGGTGGTGTCGTACTTCGTGCTGCTGGGGCCGAGGGCACAGCTCAGCGCCAAGATCGCGCACCGGGTCGATGAACGAGCTCGCCGGCTGGAGCAGAGTCACAGGGACGAGATCGACGAAGACGTCGAGGCGGACCAGGACTCACCGCGCGGCTGAGGTCTCAGCCCAGGTGGTGGGCGGCGCCCAGCCCGAACGCCAGCAGCGTGGCATAGACCAGCTCGAACCGGCCGGTGCCCGAAAGCACCGGGACCAGGTCCGCACCCATCGCCCCGCGCAGGACCCGGAACGCCAACGAGAAGGCCAGGACGAAGGACAGCAGGGCGACAAGGGCAGTCAGGTGGATGGTGCCGGCCACGACGACGCAGGCGAGCGCGACCGTCAGCAGTGCGACATACAGGCCACGGGTCCGGACGTCTCCCAGGCGCACCGCCAGTGTCCGCTTGCCGTGGGACTCGTCGGTGGGGATGTCGCGCAGGTTGTTGGCGACCAGGATCGCGGAGGCGATGGCGCCGACGCCGATCGCGCCGGCGACCGAGACGGGGCTGATGGAGTGAGCCTGCGTATAGGTCGTGCCCAGCGTGGCCACCAGGCCGAAGAACACGAACACGAAGACCTCGCCGAGTCCGGCGTAACCGTAGGGTCGCTTGCCACCCGTGTAGTACCAGGCGGCGGCGATCGATGCGGCACCGATGAACAGCATCACGAAGGAGTCGCTCAGGGTGACCAGGGCCAGTCCGAGCAAGCCGGCGCTGAAGAAGGAGAGCATCGCCGCGAGCTTGACGTTGTCGGCTCTGGCGAGTCCCTGGCCCACCAGCCGCACCGGGCCCACCCGCTCCTGGTCGGTGCCCCGGATGCCGTCGGAGTAGTCGTTGGCGTAGTTCACCCCGATCTGCAGGGCGAGCGAGACCAGAAGGGCAAGGAGGGCGAAGGCGGCGTCCGCCTCGCCGAGAGCGTAGGCGGCGCCGGTGCCGACCAGGACGGGTGCGATGGCGGCGGGAAGGGTGCGTGGGCGCGCGCCCTCGACCCACTGGGACAAGGTGGCCATGGAGTTATTTCTCGCTCAGTTCAGGTGGTGGTGGTGGTGTCGCATCGGGGTGTCTCAGTGGTGGTGTCTCAGTGGTGGTGTCTCAGTGGTGGTGTCACAGATTACGAAGGAAGTCCGGATCGTCGTCGGGCCCACGCGGGGCGGACGGGCGGTTGGGCTTCGGGCGTCCGTTCTGTGGGCCGCGCTGCCTGCCCGTGACGAGCCAGGCGATGGCGCCGATCCCGGTCGGGGCGGAGAGCAGGATCAGCAGGATCCACACGACCTTGGGCAGGTACTGAACGCGGCTGTCCTCGGTCTGGATCGCGTCGATCACCGTGTAGATCGCCAACGCGAGCGGAATCAGGACGATGAGTACCTTTCCCATCCCGACCTCCTTGACGTGCCTCAACTGCGCTTGTATTCATCTTGTCACGCTCAGCTGCGGCGGTCGAAGAGCCTCCGTGCCGCAGCACGGTCGTGCTTGCCGGGGCCGCGCACGGGAAGCTCAGGCAGGATCGCGAGGCGCCGTGGCAGAGCGTGATCGGGCAGTATGCCGCGCAGCCGGGCGCGCACATCTTCAAGCGTCGGCGGCGGGCTGCCGGGCGTGACCACGATCGCGGCGCTGACGACCTGGCCCCACTCCGGGTCGGGGCTGCCGACGACGACGGCCTCGGCAACGGCATCGAGCAGGGAGAGCGCCTCCTCCACCAAGCGCGGGGCCACCTTGAGGCCGCCAGTGTTGATCAGGTCGTCGATGCGCCCGTCCACGACCAGCGCGCCGCGGTCATCGAGGTGGCCGACGTCGTCGGTGCGGAACCATGCAGTGCCGTCCGGGTCTTCGCTGAATACGGCCGCAGTGAGCGCAGGCTCGCCGAGGTAGCCCTTGGCGAGGGTGGCGCCGCCGAGGTGGACCCGGCCGTCATCCTCGAGCCGCACGAAGCTGACATCAAGTGGCCGGCCGTCATAGACGCAGCCGCCCGCCGTCTCGCTCATGCCGTACGTGGTGACCACATGGACCCCGGCGTCCCTGGCATTGGCGAGCAGGCTGGACGGTGCTGCCGCGCCACCGACGAGGACTGCGGCATACCGGGTAAGCGCCTGGCGTCCACCCGGCGAGGAGAGCAGCCGGACCAGCTGCGTCGGGACGAGCGCCGTGAAAGCGGTCGCGCCGCGGGCGATCTCACCGGTCGCTCGGGCGAACGCTGCCGCGGTGAAGCCTCCCGTCAGATCCATCGGGACGGGAGTCGTGCCCGCGATCAACGACCGGACCAGGACCTGGATGCCGGCGATGTGGTGGGCCGGCATCGCCAGCAGCCACTGGCCCTGGCCGCCGAGCCGTTCATGCGTGGCGTCAGCCGACGCGCGGAGAGCAGCCCGCGTCAACATGGCCAGCTTGGGCCGTCCGCTCGAGCCTGATGTGGCGATGGTGAGCGCGAGGTCTGGCTGGAGGTCTTGCCGGAGGTTGCTCACGTCGTCCGGAACGGGCTGTGGGGGCTTGTTCGAGGCGTGCGGCGCCACAGGGGGACCGGAGCCGTCCAGGGCTTTTTGCAGGTCCGCGAGCACGTCGAGCGCAGCCATGCCGGAGGGGACGGGCAGGGCGCGCAGCCGGGGACCTGTCACCCGCAGAGACTATGTGCTGCCAAGTGTGTGAATCGGCGAGTGTGAATAATGGCGGGGTGACTGAGACAACGCGACCCGTGGCCGTGGTGACCGGAGCGAGCAGCGGCATCGGGGCTGCCACAGCGCGTCGACTTGCCGCCGAAGGCTTCGTGGTGGTGTGCGCGGCCAGGCGCGGTGACCGGATCTCCGCCCTTGCCGCCGAGATCAACGGCCGCGCGGTCCGTTGTGACGTCACCTCTGCCGCCGATGTGGCCTCGCTCGCAGCCGAGGTCGGTCAGCGCTGCGACCTGTTGGTGAACAACGCCGGTGGGGCGTACGGCGCCGATCCCGTGTCATCGGCGGACCTCGACCAGTGGCGGGCGATGTACGAGGTCAACGTCATCGGCGTGGTCGCCGTGACCAAGGCGCTGCTTCCCGCACTCGTGGCGTCGGAGGGGCAGATCGTGGTGATGGGGTCCACCGCGGGTCAAGTCACCTACGAGGGCGGTGGCGGTTACGCAGCAGCCAAGTTCGGCGTGCGAGCCGTGGTGGACACCCTGCGGCTCGAGCTGTGGGACCAACCGGTGCGGGTGTGCGAGATCGCGCCCGGCATGGTCAAGTCCGAGGGTTTCGCGCTGACCCGTTTCTCGGGGGACCAGGCCAAGGCCGACGCCGTGTATGCCGGGGTGGCCGAGCCGCTGACCTCGGAGGACATCGCTGACTGCGTGGCGTGGGTGGCGACCCGCCCCTCACACGTCAACATCGACCGGATGACCGTGCGCCCCCGGGCGCAGGCGGCCAACCACAAGGTCCATCGCGTCTTCGGGGATGCCGGGTGATGGCTCAGTCATCGAACCGCAACCCGGTCCCGGTCGAGCTTGGGTCGTCGACGGGCGCCTTGACTGACAGCCGAAACCGTCAGCTGCGGGACCTTCGTATCTCGGTCACCGACCGGTGCAACTTCCGATGCGTCTATTGCATGCCGAAACAGATCTTCGGCAGGGACTTCGAGTTCATGGAGCGAGACGAGCTGCTCACCTTCGAGGAGATAACCCGGCTCGCCAGGATCGCCGTAGCTCATGGGGTCGAGAAGATCCGCCTCACCGGTGGCGAGCCGTTGCTGCGCAAGGGTCTCGAGGAGCTGGTGGGCATGCTCGCTGCGCTGAAGACGCTGGACGGCCGCGATGTCGATATTGCGCTGACCACCAACGGATCGGCGCTTGACGTCAAGGCGCAGGTGCTCAAGGACGCTGGTCTCAAGCGGGTGACCGTCTCTCTCGACTCACTGGACGACGCGACCTTCAAGGCCGTGAACGACGTGGACTTCCCGGTCGCGAAGGTCTTGCGCGGGATCGAGGTGGCCCATGAGGTGGGCCTGGGCCCGATCAAGATCAACATGGTGGTCAAGCGCGGCCAGAATGACCAGGACATTGTGCCGATGGCCCGCCACTTCAAGGGCTCGCCATACATCCTGCGCTTCATCGAGTTCATGGATGTGGGCAGCAGCAACGGCTGGAAGATGGAGGAGGTGGTGCCCTCGGCCGAGGTCATCAGCGCCATCAACGCCGAGCTGCCACTGGAAGAAGTCACGGCAAACTATCCCGGCGAGACCTCCGCGAGATGGCGTTACCGGGATGGGGGTGGCGAGATCGGCGTGATCTCGAGCGTCACCCAGTCGTTCTGCCATTCGTGCACGCGGGTGCGGGTCTCCACCGAGGGCAAGCTGTTCACCTGCCTGTTTGCCACCGGTGGCCATGACCTGCGGGCTCTCATCCGGGGCGGATGTTCGGACGAACAGCTCTCAACCGTCATGGCCGGCATCTGGCGGGAGCGTGCGGACCGCTACTCGGAGCTGCGTACGGCCACGACCAACGAGATCCGCGCCGGCAAGAAGAAGATCGAGATGTCCTACATTGGCGGATGAACGCACGGGGCCGACGAGCCCACCACCAATGAACCTGGAGCGACAACCATGATGGAAACCTGGATCGACGCCGTACGCGCGGAACTGAACCTGTCAGCGGGCGCGGACGTTGACGTGATCCTGGACGTGGCCCGCGTCGCCGCGCACAGCGTCGAGCGGCCGGCAGCGCCGGTGACCACGTTCCTGCTCGGCCTGGCCGTGGCGGGCGGTATGGACGTGACCGAGGCTGCCACCAAGATCCAGAACCTCGCGACGACCTGGCCGACGCCGGCCGAGTAGGGCTCCAAGGTATAGATCGCATCGGTGACTTCAGTCACAAATCACCCTTTTGACATGGTTTGGGGACCTAGGTCCCTCACGGCTCGCGAGTCTGGGAGAACCATGGCGATGCCTGCAACCGTCAGGTATCCCTCCCAGGAGGAGCTGCACAACCTATGGCCATCACGCCAAGTCGAAGGACCCTTCTGCAGGTTGCCGCCGGCGGGATCGCGGTAGCCGCGCTTCCGGTCGGGGTGCGGGAGCTGGCGCATCCGCCAACAGCCTCGGCCGCAGAGGCTCCGGGCACGGAGACGGTGGTCACAAGCGTCTGCGAGATGTGCACCGTGCGCTGCCCGATCCTTGTCCGGGTGCGCGACGGCGAGGTCGTGAAGATCGAGGGCAACCCCGAGGAGAAGTCGACCAAGGGTGCGATCTGCGCCAAGGGCAACGCCGGGATCTCGCTGCTCTACGACAAGGACCGGGTGCGCACGCCGCTCATCCGGGTGGGCGAGCGCGGTGAGGGCAAGTTCCGGAAGGCAACCTGGGACGAGGCGTACAAGTACATCGCGGACCGGCTGAAGGCCATCCGGCCGGAAGAGCTCGCGGTGGGGCGTCGTCCGAGCGCAAGTGACGCGTTCCTGCTCACCTTC
The DNA here is from genome assembly GCA_035654835.1 of Dermatophilaceae bacterium. GTDB lineage: Bacteria > Actinomycetota > Actinomycetes > Actinomycetales > Dermatophilaceae > UBA4719. Next base: position 14,105 of record DASRVZ010000173.1, read on the forward strand.
GCGAAAGCGTTCGGGACTCCCAACATCTTCACCCACGAGTCGTCGTGCCCGCTGGGGCGCAACGTGGCACTGGACGTCACCCTCGGCTCCGGGGCGGCCATCGACTACTCGAAGGTGGACTACCTGGTCTCCTTCGGACGCAACCACATGGAGACTCTCGCGGTCCCCCAGGCGCAGGGCATCGTCGCCGGGCTGGCTCGTGGCGCGCGCCTTGTCTACCTCGACCCCCGGCGCACCCCGACCTCGACGGCGGCGACAACCTGGCTGCAGCCTCTGCCCGGGACCGACCTCGCGTTCGTCCTGGCGATGCTCCAGGTGGTGATCGCCGAGAAGCTGTACGACCAGGACTTCGTCAAGCAGTACACCCTCGGATTCGAGCAGCTCGCCGCTGCGGTTGGCGAGTACACCCCGGAGTGGGCAGCAACCGAGACCGGCATCCCCGCCACCACGATCCGCGACGTCGCTCGCGACTTCGGGGCAGCCCGGCCCCGCGCGGTCGCAGACTACGGCTGGTTCTCCTCGACGTATCTCAACGACTTCCAGCTGCGGCGCGCGATCCTGGCCCTGAACGCACTCGTGGGAAACCTCGAGGTGCCGGGCGGAATCTTCTTCCGCAAGGGTCTCGCGGGGTACGGCACCGAGCTGGGTGACTGGAAGAAGCCCGCGTTCCCCGCCGTCACGGCCGAACGGGTGGACGGAGCAGGGGTACCCGGGAAGTACCCGCTCACCCCTGTCAAGGACGGGCTGTGCCAGGTGCTACCGGAGGTGGTGCTCACCGGAAAGCCCTACCCGCTCAAGGCGTATATCGCCCACCGTTTCGACCCGCTCGCGGCGCTCCCCGACCAGCCGCGGATGATCGAGGCCTTCAAGAAGCTCGACCTGCTCGTCAGCGTCGACGTCTACATGAGCGACACCGGTGCCTACGCCGACGTCATCCTGCCGGAGTGCACCTACCTGGAGCGCACCGACCCGGTGATGGAGGCCTCCGGTCTCGCGCCGAAGATCCGGCTCCGCCAGCAGGTCATCCCCCCGCAGGGCGACACGAAGCCGAGCTCGGAGATCTACCAGGGGCTCGCCAAGGCGACTGGCCTCGGGGCGTACTTCGCCTACAAGGACATCGACGAGATCGTGGCCGCTCAGCTCGCCCCGTTCGGGTTGAGCGCCGCGGAGCTGGCCAAGGTGGGGCAGTGGACCCCTCCCGACGCGAAGCCGACCTACCTGCGCAAGTCAAACCCCAAGGCACCGGTCAAGCTCAAGACGCCCAGCGGGAAGATCGAGCTGTTCTCGGCGGAGCTCGCCAAGCTCGGGTTCGACCCGGTCCCGCGATACACGCCACCACCGGTGCCCCCCAAGGGAATGTTCCACATGATCCAGGGCAAGTGTGCGGTCCATACCAACAGCGCTACCCAGAACATCCCGGTCCTGCACGAACTGCGTCCCAGCAACGAGCTGTGGATCCACCCGGTGCCAGCCGGCAAGCTCGGAATCAAGGACGGTGACGGTGTGGTCGTGCGGGTCGGCAAGCTCGAGCAGCGTGGAGTGGCCAAGGTCACCGCGGACATCCTGGAAGGCACCGTGTTCACCTACCACGGTTGGGGCCGCACCTCGCCGGGGCTGACCCGGGTCAAAGGCAAGGGAATCGGGCTTAACGCCCTCATGCCAGTCATCACTGATCCGATCAGTGGCTCACTCATCATGCGAGAGACCTTCGTGGAGGTGGCGAAGTCATGAGCGCACCAACCAAGACCGCAGTGAACCACCAGTACGCGCTCGTGGTCGACACCAACAAGTGCATCGGCTGCGAATCCTGCAGCGTCGCCTGCCGGGTCGAGAACGAGGTGCCAGCCGGGCACTGGCGCTCAAGGATCGCGCCGCCCGCCACAGGTAGCACGAAAGCGCCGCTGAAGTGGGCGTGCATGCACTGTGCCGACGCCCCCTGCGTTCAGGTGTGCCCGACGAAGGCCACCTACCGACGGGCGGACGGGATCGTCGTCATCGATGCCGGCAAGTGCGTGGGCTGCAAGTACTGCATCGTCGCGTGCCCGTATGGAGCCCGGTACTTCGACGAGAAGAAAGGCATACCCGACAAGTGCGACCTGTGCGTCGACCGGGTGGACGCGGGTCTTGAACCGGCCTGCGTGCAGACCTGCGTGGGCCGGGCGCTGGCTCTCGCCGACCTGGCTGACCCGAAGAACGAGGCCGCTGCCCGAATTCGCTCCGGCGAGGCCAAACCGCTACACCCTGAACTCGGCACCAAGCCGTCCGTCTATTACGTCGTTGGGAAGTGACCAGCATGGTGTGGGGTTGGCAAATCGCTTGGTATCTCTTCCTCGGTGGGCTGGGGGCGGGAGCAACGCTGACGAGTCTGGTCGCCTCCCGGACCGGCTCGCGCTTCGCCGCGATCGAGCGAGCGGGGGCAACCCTGGCCGGGCCCGCCGTGGCCTTCGGGACGGCGCTGCTCGTGGTCGACCTCGGGATGGGGCGTCGTGAGCCGTGGCGGCTCGTGTACCTCTACCTCAACTGGCAGTCGCCGATGACCTGGGGCACGTGGATACTCACGCTCTTCATCCCCATCGCGCTGCTGCACGCCCTCGCCGTCACCGGCGCCATGGCACCCCGCTTTGAGCGGCTGGTCGCGCCGGTGCGCCGGGTCTGTGTGCGGGCCCAGAGCCCGCTGAAGGTGGCGGCCGGAGTACTCGCACTGTCCACTGCCATCTACACCGGTGTGCTGCTGTCGGTGCCGCCGAGCTTCCCGCTGCTGAGCAGCTGGCTTCTGCCTGTGCTGTTCCTCATCTCGGCCCTCTCGACCGGATTGTCAGCTGCGGTCCTGGTCGGCTACTTCCGGGCACATCGCCAGGGGATTGAGCTCGATCTGCACAACTGGAGCCGCGTCCACATCGGCCTGGTTACGGTGGAGCTCGGGGTGCTGCTGGCCTGGCTCGCGGTCGGTTCAGCGTCGCCGGCGGGCAGTGCCTCGGTCCAGCTGCTCGTCTCCGGAGAGCTCGCGCCGGTGTTCTGGATCGGGGTGGTCCTGGTCGGCCTGGTCGCCCCGGTGCTGGCGTTCGTGGTCGAGACAGCACCGCGCGGGCATAGCTGCCGGCTGGCTCTGACCGGTGAGGCGGGAGTGCTCGCCGGAGGGCTGGCACTGCGGTACCTGGTGCTGCTGGCCGCCGTGCCGGTGATCGTCGGGCCAGCGCTCTAGGCGCCGTCGTGACGGGCGTACGTTCTGGCACCGCCATCCTGGTCGATCCCGGCGTGCAGGGAGTCGGGATCGACCTCGATGCCCTGAGTGTGGCGCTGGACGGTCCGGGTGCCGTGCGAACGTCGCTGGTAGCCGGGCTGGCAGGCCACCCCGAGTTGCTCACCGGGGTGGTGAGGACGTCTGCCGCCCGCACGGCTGTCGTCGTCACGACGGAGTTCGGGCGACCGCCCATCTCGGAGCTGCGCATGTGGGGTGAGGCCGGTGGCCTGGACCCGCTCGGGGTTCGGGTGGTGGCTCTCGACGTCTTGCGGGCGCGGCGGAGCCCCGAAGAGCGCCTGGCCTACGCCGTACGCATGGTGCGTGCTGCGGCGGCCGCACTCGACGTGGCCCCTGCTGCGCACGCTGTCCGCCGGCCCGTCGGAGCATCGTTGAGCAGACGGGCCCTGCTGAGGGGGCGCGCGACCACGTGGGCCCCTGTCGTCGACGTCGACGCCCTTGCTTGCCTGGGGACGTTGCGGTGCCGGCGCTGCGTCGGGGCCTGCCCGGAGGACGCGCTGAGGATCATGGACGACAGCCTCGACGCCCCACCCGTGATGGACGCCAGTCGCTGCCAGGCCTGCTCCGGGTGCCTCGACGTCTGCCCGGCGGGTGCGCTGAGGCTCGATGGTCACGGACCCCGAGCCCTCGCCCTGCAGTTGCGGGCGCTCCTGCAGGGAGGTGACGGCGCAGCGGTGCCCTCACTGGCCATCTCCTGTCAGAGCGCGGCCGAACCGCTGCACCATCTCGGCGAACGGGATGGGCTTCCCGGGTGGCTCGTCCTGGAACTGCCCTGCCTCGGGGGGACAGGCAGCGCCTGGCACCTTGTTGCCCTGGCGGCCGGCGCGCGTACGGTCCAGCTCCTGCCGTGCGAGCACTGCATGGACCGGGGATCCCTGACGAAAGAGCTGAGCTACACCAGGCGCCTGCTCG
>DASRVZ010000174.1:0-3979 GCA_035654835.1 Dermatophilaceae bacterium
CACCCACGGAGTATTCACCCGGGTCGCTCAACGCCTCCTGGCCATGGCTGCTGGGATTTGGCACAACTGGGTCACAGGAGCCAAAGCCAAACGCTCACTGACCGCCTACGACCACTGACCTTCAAGGAATCACTCATCTAGTCACAACGAGTCACGTTTCAGGAGAACGAACGACGGCGGGTCGAACTGATGGCTAGGATCACCCCATGCTAATCGGCGGGTTCGGGGGCCCATCGGGTCGACGCGTGCGCAGCGTCGAACGTGCGCTGTCCGCCTCGGCCCTCCTTCCCACCGTGGCCTTCGCCGCGCTGGGCACCTTGACCATCCTCTTGGTGGCGCAGATGGGCATCTCCCCGTTGGGGCCCGTCGGCGCTCCGTCAGCGCATGATGGCGGACAGAGCGTGACGACACCACGGCTGTCGATCAGCATCCACCCACAACGGTTGCACCGTTCCGCGCCAGCGCGCGATCGCGAGACCACCACCGCCGATGCTCCGACTGCTCCGACTGCTCCGACTGGTCCCTCAACGCTCACCTTTGCTCGTCCAGTGGCACACACCAACGCGCCGACGCGCGGTCGCAGGACCACCACCGCCGATGCTCCGACTGGTCGCACAAGTCTCACCTTTGCTCGTCCAGTGGCACACACCATCCCGCCAACGCGTGATCGCGCGAGCACCACTCCTGATGCTCAATCAGCGGCAATGACGGCGGCAGTCACCAACGCGGGCGTCACCAACGCGGCCGTCATCGGCAGGACAGTCACCAACGCGGCAGTCACATCGTGGGAAGTCACGACTGCGGCGGTCGAGCCTCAAGTGCAGGCTGACACGAAGGCGCTGGTTGCGTCCGAGGTGACCTACACCAGTCTGGGGCGGGCCGCGACAGCACCAGCGCTTGAGCCTGACGACCAGAGGCGGCCCCAGAACGAAGGCACGTCAGCCAAGCATGTGAAACCCCCCCAGCACACCGATGCAGCCCAGGCATCCGAGCACGCGAAGGCTGCGAAGAGCCGCCCCTGACGACAGAGGGTCGCCGCCAGGCAACAGGGCTTGGCGAGCCTGAGACCGTGGGCGATTTGGGACTCACGGGCATCCTGCAGGTACGGTGTGCTGGCAAGGCCTGTGAGCGCCGCCACACGCGAGCGTGAGTCCCTGCCATAGTGCGCATTCATGGGCGGAGACCCCGCCACGCGTCTATGGCCCGAGGCGATCCGGCGGTTATCCCTGCCGGTTCCGCGAAGTTAAGGAGCACCTGTGAGCGACAACGAAGTCGCGATGCCGGAGCACGCGGCCCACGCCGCTGCCGTGGCAGCGCTGACCGCCCCGGTCCCCGAGACCATGAGAGACGGCGGAGCGGAGCTGGTCCAGCTGCTCACCCCTGAGGGTGAACGCGTTGACCATGTCGGCCATCCCGAGTACTCGGCATCCATCGACGAGCTGACCGACGACGACCTCCGCGGCTTCTACCGCGACCAGGTCCTCATCCGGCGGGTCGACGCCGAAGCCACCGCGCTGCAGCGCCAGGGTGAGCTCGGCATCTGGGCCAGTCTGCTTGGCCAGGAGGCAGCGCAGGTCGGTTCCGCTCGCGTGCTGCGTACGCAGGACTACGCCTTCCCCACCTACCGTGAGCACGGCGTTGCCTGGGTCCGCGGCGTGAACCCGCTCAACCTGCTCGGGCTGTTCCGCGGGGTAAACCAAGGCGGGTGGGACCCGAACGAGAACAACTTCCACCTCTACACGATCGTCATCGGCGCCCAGACGCTTCACGCCGTCGGCTACGCGATGGGCATCCAGCACGACCACGCAGTGGGCACGGGCGACCCCGATCGGGACGCAGCCGTCATCGCCTACTTCGGCGATGGTGCGACTGCGCAGGGCGATGTCAACGAGTCGTTCGTCTACGCAGCGTCCATGAACGCGCCGGTCGTCTTCTTCTGCCAGAACAACCAGTGGGCCATCTCCCAGCCGGTCGAGAAGCAGACCCGGATCCCGCTCTACCAGCGGGCCCGCGGCTTCGGCTTCCCGGGCGTCCGGGTGGACGGCAACGACGTCCTCGCCGTCTACGCCGTGACAAAGGCCGCGATGAACGCGGCCCGCAGCGGGCAGGGACCCATGATGATCGAGGCCTACACCTACCGGATGGGCGCGCACACGACCTCCGACGACCCGACGAAGTACCGCGTTTCTGCCGACGTCGAGGTCTGGAAGCTTCGTGACCCGATCGCCCGGCTCAAGGCCTATCTGACGTCCAGCGGCAAGGCCGACAAGTCGTACTTCGACGCCGTTGAAGTAGAGGCCGACGCGCTTGCGGTCACGATTCGCGAGGGCTGCCTGTCGATGCCTGACCCGGAGCCCGCGTCGATGTTTGACAACGTCTATGTCGATGAGCACCCGCTGGTCGAGGCCGAACGCGCCGCGTTCGCCGCATACACCGCGAGCTTCGAGGGAGGCCACTGACATGTCGGAGATTGGCATCGGCAAGGCCATCAACGCCGGTATGCGACGGGCCATGGAGCGCGACCCCAAGGTCGTCATCATGGGTGAGGACATCGGCAAGCTCGGTGGAGTGTTCCGGGTGACCGAGAACCTGCAGAAGGACTTCGGCGAGGACCGGGTCATCGACACCCCGCTGGCCGAGTCCGGCATCGTGGGCACGGCGATCGGTATGGCGCTGCGTGGCTACCGCCCCATCGTCGAGATCCAGTTCGACGGGTTCGTCTACCCGGCGTTCAGCCAGATCACCTGCCAGGTCGCCAAGATGCGGGCGCGTTCGCTAGGCAAGATCAAGCTGCCCATGGTGATCCGCATCCCCGTCGGCGGCGGCATCGGCGCGGTCGAGCACCACAGCGAGTCCAACGAGGCCTATTTCGCCCACACTGCGGGCCTACGGGTCGTGGCGTGCTCGAACCCCGAGGATGCCTACTGGATGATCCAGCAGGCCATCGAGAGCGACGACCCGATCGTCTTCTACGAGCCCAAGCGCCGCTATCACGAGAAGGGTGAGGTCGACCTGACCGCCACCACCGCGCCGCGCTCGCTGTTCGGGGCGACCATCGCGCGGGTCGGCGAGGACGTGACCGTGGCGGCGTACGGCCCCATGGTCAAGGTGTGCCTGGACGCTGCCACCGTGGCTGCCGAGGAGGGCCGGTCGATCGAAGTCATCGACCTGCGTTCGCTCTCCCCGCTGGACCTCGACGTCCTGGCGACCTCGGTGGAAAAGACCGGTCGGCTGGTCGTCACACACGAGGCTCCGACGTTCCTGGGCATGGGCGCTGAAGTAGCTGCGGCCATCTCGCAACGCTGCTTCTACCACCTGGAGTCCCCGGTGATCCGGGTGGGCGGCTACAACCTTCCCTACCCGCCCAGCCGGGTCGAGGAAGACTTCCTGCCTGACCTCGATCGCGTGCTCGACGGTGTCGACCGCGCACTTGCCTACTGATACGGAAGGGTCCAAATCCCATGTCTGTCAAGCAATTCAACCTTCCGGACCCCGGCGAAGGACTGCTCGAGGCTGAGATCGTCGCGTGGAAGGTCAAGGTCGGAGACACCGTCAAGGTCAACGACATCATCGTCGAGATCGAGACGGCTAAGTCGTTGGTCGAGCTCCCTGTGCCGTTTGCCGGCACGGTCACCGCGCTGCTCGTGCCCGACGGTGAGACGGTGCCTGTCGGCACGCCCATCATCTCGATCGACGACGGGCTCGGCGGCGACGTCGCACCCGTCGCGGCTGCTCCGGCCTCGACGTCGGACGACGAGGTGATCGAAGCCGGCAAGCTCGGCGGCGCAGCCCCTGGTGGTCGGGTCGCGGTACTGGTCGGCTACGGCCCGCGGGTGACCGAGGCCAAGCGCCGCCCCCGCAAGGGTCAGGACGCTCAGGCTGCGGCTGCTGTTCCGGTCGCGCAGGCGCCCGTGGCTCAGCCTCAGATTCCCGCACCACCGGCACCCGCACCTGTTGCGGCACAGCCGGTTTCGGTGCT
>DASRVZ010000175.1:0-2407 GCA_035654835.1 Dermatophilaceae bacterium
GCTCGTCGAACACGAGCCGCCAGGCGGGCGTGTTCGCCTTCGGCATCGCCCGCACGAGCCGCAGCGCGATTCGCGGCGCCGCCAGCAGCGCGAACGGGTCATCAGAGGTCGGAGGCCAGTGCAGTTCGGCGAGCACGAGCAGCCAGAACCCGTCGTCACGGCGGGACCGCTTGCGCCGTTCGAGCGTGCGTCCGTAGACGGGCACCTCGTCGAGCAGGACCACCTGGGGGCGGTCGAGCGGCTGCCCGGCCTCAAGCAGCTTCGCTCACACTGCGGTCTGATCCGCCCTGGGTTGAGTGGAGGCTCCTAGGCTTGGCAGCCAAGGAGAAACCATGTCAACCACGAGCACGACACAGAAGCCGACGACGCGACGGTACACGCCCGAGGACAAGGAGCAGGCGGTCCGCATGGTCCGCACGTTACGGGCTGAGCTGGGCACGTCGCAGGGCACGGTCAAGCGGGTCGCTGCGCAGCTGGGTTACGGGGTCGAGTCGGTCAGGACCTGGGTGCGGCAGGCCGAGGTCGATCGGGGTGAGGCGTCGGGGGCGACCAGCGCCGAGCAGACGCTGATCGCCGAGCTTCGGCAGGAGTTGCGGGAGCTGAAGCGTGCGAACGCGATCTTGCGTTCGGCATCGGCTTTCTTCGCGGCGGAGCTCGACCGCCCACACCGTTGATGGTCGACTACATCGACGGCAACAAGGACACCTTCGGGGTCGAGCCGATCTGCGAGACGCTGCAGATCGCCCCCTCTACCTACTACGCGGCGAAGTCGCGGCCGGCCTCGGCCAGGACGCTGCGGGATGCGGTGCTGCTGCCGCTGCTGCTGACGTTGTGGGTCGCCAACTTCCGGGTGTACGGAGCCCACAAGCTGTGGAAGGCCGCGCAGCGTGCGGGTCACGACGTCGGCCGGGACCAGGTGGCCCGTCTGATGCGCCAGCTGGGCATCCGCGGGGTCGTACGCGGCAAGAAGGTCATCACCACCCGGCCTGATGGGCAGGCCGATCGGCACCCGGATCTGGTCGACCGCAAGTTCAACGCCGACGCTCCCAACCAGCTGTGGGTCACCGATCTGACGCATGTGCCGACCTGGTCGGGGGTGGTCTACGTGTGCTTCATCGTGGACGCGTTCTCGCGGATGATCGTCGGGTGGCGGGCGAGCACCAACATGCGCACCAGCATGGTCCTCGACGCGCTCGAGATGGCCCGCTGGTCGCGCGGCACCCAGCTCGAGGGGCTCGTCTGCCACTCCGACGCCGGCTCGCAGTTCACGTCGATCCGTTACGGCGAGCGGCTCGCCGAGCTCGGTGCGCTGCCCTCGATCGGGTCGGTCGGGGACAGCTACGACAACGCGCTCGCTGAAGCGACCAACTCGCTGTACAAGACCGAGCTGATCCGCGGACCCGGCCAGGGCCCCTGGCGCGGTGTCGATGACATCGAGCTGGCCACGCTCGGATGGGTCCACTGGTTCAACAACGACCGGCTTCACGGCACCCTCAACGACATCCCGCCGGTCGAGTACGAGACCGCCTACCATCACCAGAGGGAGACCAACCACCCGGTTGGAATCCAATGAGCTGAGTCTCCATCAAACCCAGGGCGGATCAGACGCTCCCTGACCGCCTACGACCACTGACCTTGGAATCAATCATCTAGCGGACGCGAAGTGAACTAGGGGAAACGACCCGGGCCGTATTACAAGCGTCTGCACCGGGCCGTGCCGGCTCCTACATCAGGCAGCCCACCGGCTACGTCGCGTTCCACCCAGCTCGGTTCCCACCCACCGATCTAGAGATGTCGCCTGCCCTCGTCAGCTCGCTGAGCCGGGCGGATCGGACGTTGGCTCGGCTGGATGGAGCAGCGTCGGTGATCCCCGACGTCGACCTGTTCATCACGATGTACGTCCGGGACGAGGCAACCCGCTCGAACCAGATCGAGGGCACCCAGGCCACCCTCGCCGACGTCGTCGAGGCTGAGGTCGCCCACCTCGACGACGAACGCCGCGATGCCGTCGCTGAGATCCAGAACTACGTCGCGGCCCTGAACCTCGGCCTTCGACGGCTCGCCGAACTCCCTGTCTCGCTTCGGCTCCTCAGGGAGATCCACGCCGAGCTGATGAGCGGCGTACGGGACGGCACCGCCGATCGCACCCCCGGGGAGTTCCGCCGGACCCGAAACTGGATCGGTGGGTCATCCCCGACCAACGCGCGCTTCGTGCCCCCACCGGTCGAGCAGATGCACACCGCACTCCACGAATGGGAGGAGTCGATCCACGCCCAGGACGACCTGCCTCCGCTGGTCAAGCTCGGCCTCCTCCACGCGCAGTTCGAGACCATCCACCCCTTCATCGACGGGAACGGCCGAGTCGGACGCCCGTTGATCACCTTCCTGCTCACGGAATGGGGCGTGC
>DASRVZ010000176.1:0-4761 GCA_035654835.1 Dermatophilaceae bacterium
AGTTCGCCGCGGCCTACCCGCGCCGGTCGCTGGTCGAACGGTCCATCGCCTGGCTGGTCAAAGACGGTCACCGACGCTGCCGCTACCGCGGGGTCAAACGCAACCAGCTCGGCTTGAGCCTGCGCGTCGCGGCGGTCAACCTCACACGCCTGTGCAACCTCGACATCCGCTACGACGGCGGCTGGACGATCCCCGCAGCGGCGTGAACCACACGCCTGGGGTACTCCACCAGCGGCTGCGCCACCCCCAGCGGCCTCAGCGACCCCGACACGCCCTTCAATCGGCTCCACACGGGGTCGCGCGACCCACCGCACAGCCGCCAGACCGCTCGCCGCCGCTATCTCACGGGCTCCGACCGCGACTCCAACAGCGCATACTTCAGCAGGTCCCTAGGTCTAGATCGTGCCCCTGCCGGTAGGTGAGGAGGAGCAACGACTGGTGGGATGGCGTGCCAAGACGAGCACTGGTCCGTTAGGGCGTGCGTGTGCCTCCTCGACGGCTCGAGCCTGTGACCGCACGGCTTCCCGATAGGAGAGCAGGGTGATCTTCCTTGGCATCGACTGGTCAGAGCAGCACCACGACGTAGAAGTGCAAGATCGTGAGTGCGCCACGAACGTCGGAGGTGAAGCGAATGTAGAAGATCGTGTTGCCAAAGACGATGTTGTGCAAGAGATGGAGGTAGGTCCTCCGGAGCCGTCCTGCAGGGGGAGGCTTCAAACCACCGTAAGCTGCGCCGGTCAAATACCGGGCCGGGGTGGTGAGCGTTGCGGAAAAGGCGCGCCGGGAGCGCGTCAGGTGTGAGCCAAGAAGACGAACGAGAGTGAACCACTGATGACGTGTCGAAATTGTTGGAACGACATCAAAACCGAGGTCGTTACATTATCTCGGGAAGAGCCCAGGGGATACCTGTCTACCGCCTGGGCGGTGTCCGGCATGAAGGTGGCGTGAGCTTGGCTTTGGCTCTTGCGCAGAACGTGGGAACCTGTCGCCCCGATACTGCCGGTGGGTGGTTGACCCGCCGGCGACAGGGAGTGCCTCGAGCAGTGGAACCTGCAAGAGGTCGAGTACCGTTGCGGGGCACGGGGACGGACCGTCTCGTAGTAGCGGCGAAGCCTGGTAATGCGGGTGGAGCGAAGGGGACGGGGTGTCCGGTCTTGGTCAGTGGTCAACCACCGTGTGGTGGGAGGAGCTGGTGAGCGAGACGAAGCCTTTTGCTATTTCCAAGTGGGCTGTTTGGGAGGCCTATCGGAGGGTGAAGGCCAACAAGGGCGCTGGCGGTGTTGACGGCGTGTCGATGACACAGTTCGAGCAGGACCTTAAAGGCAACCTGTACAAGCTGTGGAATGTGTGCGACGAATGTGGATGAGAGGTGATCGTGTAGGACGTCATCTGTTGGAAGCAATGCTCTACGGAAGATGAAGGATTGTCGGCCCTTCGGGATCGCCCTATGGGGGTGGTCTCAAACCGCCACATGCTGCGTTGGCTGAAGACCGTCGTGGTGAGCGATGTGGAAAAGGCGCACAGGATGCGTCAGGTGGGGGTCAGGGAGACGACTGCTGTCTGAGGTGTCGAGAACTTGTTTAAGTGGCATCAGAACCGGGGTGCGTTCCAGATCCCGGGAGGAGTCTGGCGGGTGCCCATGTATTGGCCAGGCGGTGTCCGGCATAGAGGTGGCGTGAACCTGATCTGCGGCTTTCGTAGGGAACGTCGGAACGCGAACGTCGATACCGCCTGGGTGCGGTTTGACTCATGGCGAGAGGGAGTGCTCCAAGCGGCAGAAACCGTGAGGGGTCGAGTACCGATGCGAGGTTCGCGGACGGACCGTCTCGTAGTAGCGAGGAAGGGCCGGTAATCGGTCTGGAGCAAAGGGGACGGCTATCCAGGAAGTTCGTCTGTGGTCAACCGGCGATGTGCCGGGAGGAGTCCAGTGAACGAGCCAAAGTCAGCCAGCAAGCCGTTTGCGATCCCAAAGCAGATGGTGATGGAAGCGTTCAGGAAGGTCAGAGCGAACAAGGGTGGTCCGGGAGTGGACGGGTGCAGCATCGAGGAGTTCGAAGCCGATCTGCGGAACAGGCTGTATGTGACGTGGAATCGGATGTCCTCGGGGTCGTACTTTCCGCCTCCGGTCAAACTTGTGGAGATCCCGAAGGCGCATGGTGAAGGGGTGCGTGGGCTTGGTGTGCCGACCGTGGCAGATCGGGTCGCTCAGACGGTGGTCGCGATCGAGCTCGAGAAGTCGGTGGAACCGATGTTCCACCCGAGTTCGTACGGGTACCGTCCGGGACGATCGCCGGAGCAGGCGGTCGCGGCGTGCCGGGAGCGTTGTTTCACGCACCCGTGGGTGTTGGATTGCGACATCCAAGGGTTTTTCGACAACGTTCCGCATGATCTGATCGTCAAGGCAGTGGAAGCGAACACCAGCGAACCGTGGGTGGTGTTGTACGTCAAACGGTGGCTGCAAGCGCCGGTGCAACATCCCGACGGCACGCTGGAGCACCGGGATCGAGGGACGCCGCAAGGGTCTGCGATCTCGCCGCTGCTGGCGAACATGTTCATGCATTATGCGTTCGATGCGTGGATGGAAAGGGAATTTCCGACCGTCGCATTCGAACGGTATTGCGACGATTTCGTGGTGCACTGCTTCAGCGAGAAGCAGGCCTGGTATCTGCGCAAACGGATCGAGAGCCGATTGGGGGAATGCGGGCTGCGATTGCATCCCGACAAGACCCGGATCGTGTTCTGCCAACAGGACGGGCGAGAGGGCTCGTATGAGCACACCTCGTTCACCTTCCTTGGCTTTACGTTCCGCAAGCGCGCAGTGAAGGGTCCAGAGGGAGCCATGTTCAACGGCTTTCTTCCTGCGGTCAGCAACGACGCGATGCGAAAGATGTCGCGGACGCTGCACAGCTGGCGGTTGCATCGCCAGACCACACGGTCCCTGAACGATCTCGCGACATGGGTCAACAGGATCGTGTCCGGGTGGATCAACTATTACGGGCGGTTCTATCCGTCCGCGTTGATCCCGCTTCTACGCCGCATCAATGCCTACATTGTGCGATGGGCGCAAAAGAAGTACAAGCGGCTGCGGTCGTTCAAACGGGCCGATGCGTGGTGGCGAGGAATCACAAGTCGTGACCCTCTCCTGTTCACGCATTGGCGGCACACGACCGGGTACTGGATGACTGGATAGAAGAGCCCGGTGACGGGAGACTGTCACGCCGGGATCTGTGGGAGCCCGGGGGTGCGATCCCCCCGGGCGACCCGACCGCATGTCGTCGGGGTGTTATTTCCCCCCGCCGGTGCGGCTGGTGGAGATCCCCAAGAGGGGCGGTGGAGTCCGACCGCTGGGGGTGCCCACGGTGGCCGACAGGATCGCCCAGACCGTGGCTGCGATGGAGTTGGAGAAGACGGCTGAGCCGGGCTTTCATCCCGACTCCTACGGCTACCGGCCGGGGCGGTCGGCGTTGGACGCGGTGGAGGTCTGCCGGAAGCGCTGCTGGAAGTCGGATTGGGTCGTTGACCTTGATGTCAAAGCGTTCTTCGACTCCGTCGACCATCAGCTGGCGATGAAAGCAGTCGCCCACCAACACCGACCAGAAGTGGATCTTGTTGTATGTGCAACGGTGGCTTGAAGCGCCGTTGCAGCGACAAGACGGCACGCTGGTCGAGCGAGATCGTGGGACCCCGCAGGGGTCGGCGATCTCACCTTTGCTGGCGAACCTGTATCTGCATTATGCGTTCGACGCGTGGATGGGTCGGGAGTTTCCGCTCGTCCAGTTCGAACGCTACGCAGATGACGCGGTCGTGCACTGCAACAGTGAGGTGCAGGCCCGTCAGGTACGAGACGCGATCGCGGCACGCATGGTCGAGTGCGGGTTGCAGCTGCACCCGGACAAGACCAGGATCGTGTACTGCAAGGACAGCAACCGCCACGGCTCGTATGAGCACGAGCGGTTCGACTTCCTCAGCTACACGTTCCGGCCGCGGCGGGTCAAGAGCAAGACTGGCGCGTTCTTCGTCAGCTTCTCTCCAGCCGTCAGCAACGACGCCACGAAGCGCATGCGACGCGCGGTCAAGCGCTGGCGGCTGCACCTATGGGTGACTAAAACCCTTACCGACCTTGCACGCTTCATCAACCCGATCGTGCGCGGATGGATCAACTACTATGGACGCTTCTACAAGTCCTGGTTGACCGTGGTCTTCAAACAGCTCAACGACTACCTTGCTCGTTGGGCCATGCGGAAATACAAGCGGCTGAAGCGCAGCTGGCGTCGGGGTCGGCGGTTCCTGGCACACGTCGCAAGACGCGACCCGGCACTGTTCGCCCACTGGCGTCACGGCTTCAAGCCGTCGGGCTGGACGCTGGGAGCCGGATGAGCTGAGAGGTTCAAGTCCGGTTCTACGAGGGCCCGGGGGCGCGACTCCCCCGGGCTACTCACCTGGGCGGGCGTTGGCCTGCATCCGCATCCCCGAGGGGCTGGATGGAATCGGCAGGCTGCATGCCGTGCTGGCCGAGCACGCCGAGGAGCCCGGTGAGGTGGTCATCGGCATCGAGATCGACCGCGGCTTGCTGGTCGGCTCGCTGGCCGCGGCCGGCTATCGGGTGTTCGCGGTCAACCCGCTGTCGGTGGATCGCTACCGCGACCGCCACACCCTGTCGGGGCGAAGTCCGACACCGGCGGCTCCGAACCACCAGAGGGTACTGCGTCATCGCCCGCGCTCGCCGCGAAACCCCGCCCATCTGACAACCCCCTGCACCTG
>DASRVZ010000177.1:0-55305 GCA_035654835.1 Dermatophilaceae bacterium
GCCGGGGTGTTCAGCCGGGTGGTGCAGATGGTGCGGCAGGCGACCCCGGCTCTGCCGGCGGACTACGCGCTGAGTGCGATCTGCTCGTTGGACCTGATCGTGCAGGTGCGCCGCAACCGGGGCCACGAACGGTTCGTGACCGAGGTCGCCCAGCTGCAGGGCACGATCGGGGACAACGCCATGCCGGTTCTCGAGACGCTGTTCGAAGCCCGCCACGACGGCCGGGCTGTGCCCAAGCGCGCCAACGTCGGGCCGCGGCTGTCGGCCCGGCTGGCCGAGGTGGGCTTCGACCGGGCCTGGATGGACCCGGCCGCCTCGGACTGGGACCGCGACCGGCCCCGGTGGCGGTCGTGAACCCGCTGGTGCTGCTGTTCGGAGTTGGGGTCATGGTCGCCTTGGCGGGCATGGTGCTGGGCGCGGCCGGGGTGGCCGGTGTCGGCACCAGCCGCCCAACCCGCAAGGGGGCCGGTCGCGGTCCCAGTCCGAGGCGGCCGGGTCCATCCAGGCCCGGTCGAAGCCCACCTCGGCCAGCCGGCTCGACAGCCGCGGCCCGACGTTGGCCCGCTTGGGCACCGCCCGGCCGTCGTCGCGGGCCTCGAACAACGTCTCGAGCACCGGCATGGCGTTGTCCCCGATCGTGCCCTGCAACTGGGCGACCTCAGTCACGAACCGTTCGTGGTTGCGGTTGCGGCGCACCTGCACGATCAGGTCCAACGAGCAGATCGCACTCAGCGCGTAGTCCGCCGGCAGAGCCGGGGTCGCCTGCCGCACCATCTGCACCACCCGGCTGAACACCCCGGCCGGGGCGTCGGCGTGGATCGTGCACATCACCCCGGAGATGCCGTTGGTCAGGGCATCCAGGACGTGGACCATCTCCGGGCCGCGGGTCTCTCCCAGGACCACGACGTCGGGGGAATCGCGCAGCGACTGCCGGGTCAGGTCGCCCATCGTGATGGCGCCGACGCCCTCAGAGTTCGGTTCGCGGGCCTCATAGGCGCGCACCAGCGCCGCCGGGCGGGCCGGGACCGGCCGGCCGTACTCGTCGACCACCACCTTGCCCTGGTCGTCGCGGGCGGCCAGGACGTGCAGGCCCAGCTCACGTTCATCCTCGATCGTGACGATCATCTGATCGGTGGGGATCTCGGCGCACAACGCCCGCAACATCATGGTCTTGCCCATGCCGGTGCCGCCGGACACGAAGATCTTGGCGCCGGCCAGCACGGAGGCGCGCAGGAACGCCCGCAGCGGGGCGTCGATCATTCCCAGCCCGTAGAGCATGTCCAGGTTGGCCTCGACGTGGCGGTGGACGCGGATCGTGCCCGAGGGTCTGCTGGTGACGTCCATCGCCGCCGACAACCGCGCCCCGAGCTCGCCAACAGCCTTCAACCGCAACGACAACAGCGGGCGGGCGGCGGAGAACTCACGGCTGGTCCCGTCCCCCAAGGAGGTCCCCAACGCCTGCACCAGCTGGGTCACCTCCGCGTCGGTGTCCCCGATCGGCGGTCCCGGCGCCTTGGTCCCATCGGCCAACCGCAACATGGTCGGCTCGCAGCCGGTGAAGAAGATGTCCTCCACATCCGACCTGGCCAGCAGCGGCTCGAGTCGGCCCAGGCCGCCCAGGGCGGCCATCACCGCCGCGACCAGGTCGTCCTCAACCTCCACCGACGGCGCCGGCAGACCCCGGTTCACCTGGTAGCGCACCCAGGAGTCCAGCTCCTGCTCCACCAGGGTGCGGGTGCGCATCCGGGCCGAGGCCGGGTCCAACGCCTCGAACGAGACACCATCGGCGGACAGTCGCGACGCGACCCGCCCCCGCAGTTCGGTCACGATCTCAAAGTTCAGCCCCGACACGGTGCTGTCGCCGCCGGGAACCACCGGCAGATCCACCGGTAGATCTACCGGCGACACTTGGCTCATCTGGTCCGTCATGTCAACACCACCCCACCGGTTCCGACCTCAGCGCCGGCCACCGCCCCGGCGGCGACCAGTTCTGCCGCCAAACTGGCCGCGCAGCGCAGCAGCCGGGAGCGCTTTAGCGACCGCATCCCCGCGGCTGCCCCTTCGGTCAATACCGCCGCCGCCGATCGGTCCGGGGGCAGGACGCCGGCCACCGGAACCCCCAGCTGGGCACTGACGTCCTTGGCCGAGTACTCGCCCGCCCCGCAGATCAGCAGACGAACCAACGCAAGGTCACCCAGGTGCTCCCGCAGCTGGTCAGCGGCGCCGCGCGCGCCCTGGACCGAACGTGCGGTCGGGCGCACAACCAACAGGACCTGGTCGGCCACGCCCAGCACCGGCCAGCACGCTCCCGAGCTCAGCCGCCCGGTGTCAACGATCACGTCGCGGCCCCCCGCACTCAGCTCCCTCTCCAGTACCCGAGCCAGCCGTTCCCAACCCCCCGAGGCCAGAGTCTGCGCCTGCCCGCCGTGTTGGACTCCCGGCATCAGCCACACCGCAGGTGCCTCCGGCAACGAAACCACATGCTCGGCCAGCACCAGCGCAGCCTCCAGCACGGTGTTCCGCCTCGTGGCCACCAACCACGACAACAACCCACGCTCGGTGCCCACCCGGCCTGGCAGCATCCCCGGGACCATGTCGCCACCACAAGCGTCGGCATCGACCAGCAGCACCGGGCCGGGCCACGACAGGCCCAGGGCCAGCGCGGCCGTTGTCGCTCCCGGCCCGGCCTTACCGCCGGTCACCGCAACGACGGTCACTTCCCGCCGCCCGGGGGCAGCACGACCACGGTCACGTTCCCGCTGGCAGCCATTCGCGCCAGCGACGCACCTACGTCCTGCGGCACGCGCACGTCGACCACTGTCACCCCGGTCGCGGCATCCGGCTGGCCCGACTCCGCGACCGTTGCCTCGATCGGGTCCGTCGGGCTGCCCGCTGGGGCGGCCGCACCGGTGTCCACGGGTGTGGCCACCAGCAGCACCCGCTGCCCCGGCGCCACGCCGACCGCCGGCAGCTGCCCAGGTTTGAGCTGCAACGGCACCAGTACCTGGCCCGCGGTCAGCGCTTGGGACTGCCCGACCTGGGAGGGGTTGACCAGGGTGCCTTTGGCCAGGTCCACCAACGCCACCTTGCCGATCACCTCGTCCTGCTGCTCCACCGTGAACGCGGCCACGCGCGGATCCACGCTCAGGTCAGCCCCGGCCAGATCATCAACGGTGATCGTGTGGCCCACCGGCACGTTCTGTGCGATCACCAACACCCGATCGCGGTGCGCGTAGGAGCTCACCGCCCACATTGAGGTCAGTCCGCCCAGAACCACGACCAGCACGGCCAGTAGAACCTGTCGGGGTTTCCACTGCCGAGGAGCCGCGGCAGGCCGCACCGCTGGAGGCGGCGGCACTCCGGTGGACCTCATCGAGGCCGACGGCTGCGTCAGCCCCGGCCCCGAACGGGGAGGGGGTGGTGTCGGGACCGCAGATCCAGAACTGAACGTCGTCACTTCACAATCACCGCCTGAGCCTCAGCCACAGCAAACCGAGACGTGGCAGTGGTCGTGACGTCAGGGAAACTGCCGCCAGTGCCACCGGACCCGACCCAGATGGCCCTCCAGACGATCCCGTAGGTAGCCGTCAGCTGACCCCCGGGATACCCATACGTCGACTGCGGGTAGGAGTAGTCACACCCGCCAGGGGCGTGCGCCCACGGTCCAGCCGCCGGGGTCCACACCCTCCCAGGCCCGGAGCAGGACGTCGTGCGGCCGGTGTCGCCCGGGGCAAACGTGAGGGCCACAGGCGTCACCGTCACCTGAGCCCACACCGGTCCTGCATCGGCGCGGGCGGTCTTGGGTTGATATGAGGCTGGTGTGGTCCAGTACCAGGTCGGAACCCGCACCACTGTGTATGGACGCCCGTCCGGCAACTTCGCCCCGGACGGAGACGACGGCGGAACCGGCCTGAGCAACGTCAACATCGCGAACGCCTTCTGGGCCAGCTCAACTGCTGTCACCCTGGTGGGTTGAGGGGAAGTGGCGCGCCATTTCCACCCTCCGCCGGTGCCAGTCCGGGTCGGACACATGAACTGGTAGATCGCGCCCTGACCGTCCGGGTGCCCCTCCCACAGCTTCGAGTCGTATGCCGGCTGAGGGGTCATCGACAGGTAGTAGCACCCATCCGCGTTGTCAAACCACCCGAACGCCTCATCGTGGCATGGATACTCGTGTCCTTGCCATGAACAAGTCCCCGGCCCTGGCCGGAGCCCGGGACTCGGATCGGATGGAGGTTGGTCGTGCACCGCGACACAGACCAAGACGTTGTGCACAACCTTGCATACTCTCTGGTCTGCCAAGGCGGCCGGAGCGGCCAGTACCACCACAACCACAGCGGTGAGCACTGCCGCTCCAAGTCTCCCGAGGGGACGCACCGCTACCCGGAACATGTCCGACCCGAATCAGTGGTGATCTTCGAAACACCCCAGTGGCCCTCGTAGTTGATCACCTGCACCGTCGTCCGGTATGGAGGTGGAACCGTGCCTGACGGGGGCGGCACCGTGACGTCCTTGCCGGTCTTCACCTCATAGGCGTCCCACTTGACGGCAGGGGTCGGGCAGTCCGTTAAAACCACGAGCGGGGAGGGCTTCGCCGCGAAATCTACTGACCGAACCTTGGGCCTGGGCCGACCAGGGTCTCCCGCCATCTTCAGACCCTGTGACGACAACTGATGGATGAAGGCACTGAACTCTGACCGCTCCGGGTCGAACGAGGATTTCGTGTAGTCGGTACCTGGGACGAAGTCCTGCCCGAGCGCCCGTGGCTTGCGCAGCGCGCTATTTGAAGCCGTGATGTATGCCAGGTAGGCGTCGACTGCAGGCTGCGCCTTCGGGTCGATCGCTGGCGTCGGACTGCTCGTCGGTGAAGTTGTCGCCGAGCTTGACGCCGACTTCGTGGCCGTGGGTTTCACGGCGGCGTCGCCACCCGCGCAGGCGGCAGTCGCCAAGACCGTCAAGGTGATCGCGGCCGCGACCAAGTTTCGCCTCGTCAACACGTGATCCCCTCCAAGAGTCGGGCAGGTCCCGCGGGGCGCTACCACACACGACCTGCCGATTATGCCCCAAATCGGCATCTTCGAGACAAATCCATACAGAGTCTTTACCCAGACGCTGACCTGAGCGCAGCTCGTCGACCTCAACATTCGGTGCAGCACGGGCAGTGCACCTCCTCACCACTCTTCTTAAGCAGCCCCGGGACAACTACATGGACACTCGTCTATAGTTGGGAAAATACCACATACGCTAAAGGAGACGTCGGACATGACCACGGTCACGGTGTGCCGTCAGTTGCTTGTGAGGTTCGCCCCGCGATCGGCGCGAACTCGCAGGATTGCCGTAAGCACGGTGTCCCTTGAACTGTCCAGCGCCAACGCAAGCGCAGACAGGGTTGCCTGGTCAGGGGTGCGCTTACCGACTCCTTGTTCCAACCGGTGGCATGTCGTCCTCGGGATGCCAGCGTTGGCCGCAAGCTCGGTGATCGTGAGTCCCTTCGCGAGGCGCAGGTCAGCAAGCCTGGGCTTCAGTCCCTTGCCCACCAGCAGAGCCGTCACTGGCAGGTTCACCGCCTTCGCGAGCTTGGGGATGAAACTCGGGTGAGGCTGCTCAAGGCCGTATTCCCAGGCGCTAACCCGAGCCCCGTCGGCGACACCCACAACCTCGGCCACCTCGTTCAGAGTCAGTCCAGCGTTCCGCCGCGCCTTCCTAAGCCCGCCACCGTCGACCTTCCTACCTGCCACAAACCACAACCCTACGGGTGTGCCACCTCACCAGCGCTCAGCATGGGGCGACCCGGGGTGTCCAAGTTGAGCCAAGCCCTCCCCCGGTGACCCCCGCCGAGGATGTGCCCAACGATTGAGAACGCAGCCCTGTCCGATTCATTTAGGGAACGGCGACCGGGAACATCGCAGATCAGCAGAGGTGCCCGCGCATGGACGTCCAGTAGGACCCGTGCAGGAGATTCCCGCACCCAGCACGTCATACGGCACACTGCATCGCGGCCTCAAGGGCGCACTTCCGGCACGGCTCAAACACTGGATCCTCCTCGGGGTGGAGCGAAGCCTCACGATTTTCACCGCACCCCCCTGTGCCGGTTTCACGGGTGGTTAACGCGTCACTGGAGTCATCCAGGAACAGGACCCCGTGATGCGCCCGCGAGATGGCACCCGGCCGGATGAAACCACTCCCGCCCCCGACGATCGCCGGCATCGACGCGCCATGGTGAGGCGCCACGAACGGCGGACGCACGATGAGCGCCCCCGATGTGGGCAGCGCGCCGAGGACCGAGTGGATGGCGGTCACCTCCAGCGCCTGCGCAGGCTCAAGGTCGGGCAGCAACGAGGGCAACCGCTCGGCAAGCATCGTCTTGCCCGCGCCGGGCGGCCCCGACAGGAAGAGGTGGTGTCCGCCCGCAGCGGCGATCTCCAGCGCCAGACGCCCCTCGTCCTGCCCGACCACATCACGCAGGTCGGGCACCACGACGTCATCCGGCGCGACGGCACGGTCGACGACCAACAGCTCTGGCTGCTCACCCCGCCCGATGGCCTGGTAGCGCGTCACGAGGTCACGCAGGTGGCGCGCGGGCACCACCGAGATACCGGGGACAAGTGCCGCCTCTGCCGCGTTCGCCGCCGGGACGACGATCTGAGTCATACCCAGACGCGCCGCGGTCAGCACCACGGGCAGGACACCACGCACCGGGCGGATCGAACCGTCCAGACCCAGCTCACCGATATGCACGATCCCGTCGACGACGTGCGCTTTGAACACCTCGGCTGCGGCGAGAACGGCGATGGCGATGGGCAGGTCCCAACCACTGCCGACCTTCGGTATCGATGCGGGCGAGAGGTTGACCGTCAGACGTCGATTCGGAATCGGCACGCCGGAGTTCATCGCCGCGGCCTTGATCCGGTCAGGGGCCTGCCGGCACGCCGCATCGGGCAGACCACTGAACATGATCTTCGGCAGCCCCCGCTCGAGATCAGCCTCCACCTCGACCAGTGCGCCCTCGATCCCCTGGAGGGCGACCCCTCGCGTACGGCCCAGGCTCATGCCGCCACCGAAACCAGGTGCTCGATCCGGGCCGGGCCGCTGGGGGGACGCAACACGCCGACCACGTCGATACGGACATCAGCCACGGCATCGACCTGGGATCGATGGTCGGTCAACCAGAGCGCAGCCAGTCGGCGCAGTCGGGCAGCCTTGACCGCCGTCACGGCCTCCACCGGAGCGCCGAACGCCAGGCTCCGCCGGGTCTTGACCTCGATGATCACCAGGCAGGCATCATCCATGGCAACGATGTCGATCTCACCCTGGTCGCAGCGCCAGTTGCGGTCCAGGATGTGCATGCCGCACTCCGTGAGATACCGCGCCGCGAGCCGTTCACCATAGGCACCAACTGAATTGGCCGCGCCCGCCTTCACCACGATCCCCGAAGCGGGGACTGAATCGGTCACCTTGACCACCTCCGTGGCCGACTCTGGCAACACTGCGGCCAACTGCACAGACTGCTGACCGATCCTGTGGACGGTGGGGCCAAGGCGCCACCCCCTGTGGATGGGCCTAGAAGCCGCCCTCCTTGGGCAGCTCTAGCTCGGTCTTGGCGAGCTCTTCGACGTTGACGTCCTTGAAGGTCACCACGCGCACGTTCTTGACGAAGCGTGCCGGTCGGTAGACATCCCAGACCCACGCGTCGGACATCGTGACGTCGAAGTAGACCTCACCGCCCTCACTGCGGACCTTGAGGTCGACGGAGTTGGCGAGGTAGAAACGCCGCTCAGTCTCAACGACGTGAGTGAACAGCCCCACGACGTCGCGATACTCGCGATAGAGCTGCAGCTCCATCTCGGTCTCGTACTTCTCCAGGTCCTCAGAACTCATGAACTGCCTCGCTCATTGCTCGCCTCCGCGTTCAGTCCGCACGGCACCATCATCGTCCATCAGGAGGTCCGCCGGGTCAGATACGGGGCCGCGATCCGCCTCAACGACGGAAGTCACTCCGGGCAACCGCCACGACACACGGTGATGCACGCTCGGGCCGCGGGACTCCAGCGCCGCACAATGCTCCGGTGCGGAGTAGCCCTTGTTCAGCTCCCACGCATAGCCCGGCACCTCAGCCGCCAGAGCGACCATCATCGCGTCCCGCTCGACCTTGGCCAGCACGCTGGCTGCGGCCACGGACGAGCAGGACATGTCGGCCTTCACCATGGTCATGACCGGGACGCAGGGTGCGATCTCGGCCCCGTCCTCGAGCATGCCCAACAACCCAACCCGTTCAGGGTCGGTGAGCCAGTCATAGTTGCCGTCGAGGATGACCAGATCCGGTATGACGGGAAGTGCCGCGAGCGCGCGGGTGCCGGCAAGACGCAGCGCCACCATGATTCCGTAACGGTCGATCTCGCCCGGAGACGCGTGTCCGACCGCATAGGCCGTCGCCCATCCCTGGATCTTGGGCACCATGAGCTCGCGCATCTGATGCGAGAGCAGCTTGGAGTCCTTGACACCGACCGGCGCCGACCGGCATACGTCGTCGATGACCACCACGCCGACCGACACCGGACCCGCGAGGGCTCCGCGACCGACCTCATCCATGCCGGCGAGCAACCGGTGACCCGCGCGCTGCAGCGCACGCTCAACCCTGAGAGTGGGTTTGCGCGACGCGGTGCCCGCGGTCATCTCACCGATGCCGCCGGGACCTTGGCGAAGGTCTCACCGGAGTCACTGAGCCACGACCATCTCCAGACTGGCCAGACGACGGTCATGGCGCGACCCACGATGCGGCTCTCGGGGACGCTGCCCTTGGCGCCGCCCGACCCTGCGTCGTGGGGGCGGGAGTCCGCGGAGTTGGAGCGATGGTCGCCCATCACCCATACCTTGCCGGCGGGAACCCTGATGTCGAACGAGTGCAGGCTCGGCTCGTCGCCGGGGAAGAGGTAGGTCTCGTTCAGCGGCGCGCCGTTGATCGTGAGCCTTTGGTTGCTGTCGCAGCAGACGACGTGGTCCCCGGGCAGCCCAATGACCCGCTTGATCAGGTGGTTGCCCTCGTCGCTGGGCAGCAGCCCGACAAAGGTCAACGTCGACTGAAGTGCGTCGCCCAAGGGGCTGCGCTGGACCGGCGCCTGAGCCGGCAACCAGTGATCGGGGTCTTCGAACACGATGACGTCACCGCGCTGGAGGGCGAAGTGCGAAGGGATCAGCTTGCTGACGATCACACGATCGCCTTTGAGCAGGGTGCTCTCCATCGACTCCGAAGGGATGTAGAACGCCTGCATCAGCCAGGTCTTGACGATGAGCGACAGAAGCAACGCCATGCCGATGACGATGACGGACTCGCGGAGAAGCATCAGGAAGGAGCCTTGCCGGTGCTGGGCCTGATCGCTCTCAAACCGTGCGTCGTCAGTTCCGGCGCCGTCGGTCCGGCTCTGGTCCGGCTCTGCATGGCTCATGTGTGACTCGCCCCCGTGACATTGGCATGGATGCGGTCCAGCGAGGCGGGTGCGCGCAGAATGCTGGCCCGGCTCGGCGGCCAATAGACCGCTACCGCCCTGCCGATCACGTCGTTCAGTCGCACCATTCCTCCTCCAGGATCGCCCAGATGGGCGCGCGAGTCGCTCGAGTCGCTGCGGTGATCGCCCATCAACCAGACTCGCTCGGACGGGACCGTGACATCAAAGGTCAGGTCACTGGGCACGTCACCCGGGTAGAGGTATTGCTCATGGACGGCCACATCGTTGACGGTGATCAGACCTTTGGCATCACAGCACACCACATGATCCCCAGGGAGTCCGACGACACGCTTGACGTAGTCGCTCTGATCGGTCTGGATGGACAGCATCGAGGCCATCGCGCCCAGCACAGTGTCCGTTGCCGAAGGCTGGTCGGAGCTGGCCGCAGCGTGAGGGGCGAATGTCCGGGTGCCGTCGAATACCACCAGGTCGCCTCGTTTCACTGTGGATGCTACCGCGACCTTGTTGACCAGGATGCGGTCGCCCGGCTCCAGCGTTGGCTCCATCGAGCTCGAGGGGATGTAGAAAGCCTGCACGAGAAGACCCCGAACCATCAGCAACAGCACGACCCCAACACCAGCCACGATCAGTCCCCGACGACGGGAGCGCTGCGGATGGATCACGCGGGCCGGCGGCACAGTGATCGTGGGGGTCTCAGGTGATGCCATCTGGTATCGGGGGCTCATCACTGCCGAGCCTAGTGCGGGCGCCTGCGAGGGTCGCCCGCACCGCGCTCTGTCAGCGGACACGGGTCAAATGGAGGTCGAACGGGACGCGCCGCCTCAGCGAGCAGTCGTCACGTTGCGCTTCTCCTTGATCTTGGCAGCCTTGCCGCGCAGGTCGCGCAGGTAGTACAGCTTGGCGCGACGCACGTCACCACGGGTGACGACCTCGATCTTCTCGATGACCGGGCTGTGCAGCGGGAAGGTCCGCTCGACGCCGACGCCAAAGCTGACCTTGCGAACGGTGTAGGTCTCGCCGATGCCGCCACCATGGCGACGGATGCACACACCCTGGAACACCTGGACACGCGAGCGCGTGCCCTCGATGACCTTGACGTGAACCTTGATGTTGTCACCGGCGCGGAACGCCGGGATGTCGTCGCGCAGGCTGGCCTTGTCGACGTCGTCGAGCTTGTGCATGTTCGCTTCGCTTTCTCGTCAGCGCCACAGGTCGCTCACGGTTTGATGCCCGTCGCGGCGTGATGCCGGCCAGGCAATTCGTATGGGGTGCTCCTGCAATCCGTCACTCGTTGCTCTCCCCCTGTGGCAGGGGCACGAAATCGGTGCAAGACGCGAAGAGTCAGTCTGCCACAGCGGGGGGGTCAGCCTGAAATTGGGCATCCTTGGTGGACCGGCCCGCGCTCCACGGCTCAGCACCCTCGGCAACTTCAGCACCCTCTGCAACTTCAGCACCCTCAGCGAGCACCTCGCGGTCCCGAGCGTCCAGGTCGGATGGGTCCAGCCGCTGGATCATGTCCGGCCTGCGCAGCGCGGTACGCCGCAAGCGCTCATCCCGTCGCCAGCGAGCGATTTGTCCGTGGTGCCCCGACAACAGGACTTCGGGTATGCCGTACCCGCGCCACAGCGGCGGCTTGGTGAACATCGGGTACTCCAGCAGGCCATCCTCGTGGGACTCCTCCACCAGCGAGTCGGCGTTGCCGATGACCCCCGGCACGAGTCGCGCGATGGCTTCGACGATGGCAAGCACAGCGACTTCGCCGCCGTTGAGGACGTAGTCACCCAGCGAGACGACAGTGACCGGCATCAGCGTCTCGGCATGCTTGATGACCCGCTCGTCGATGCCTTCGTAGCGACCACAGGCGAAGGCCAGCCAAGGCTGGGTGGCCAGTTCCTGAGCCATGGCCTGGGTGAACGGGACACCGCCGGGAGCAGGGATCAGGAGATGCGGAACCTCGCCGGGCACCCCCGTGGCCATCAGGTGATCCAGTGCCTCGCCCCATGGTTCCGGGCGCATGACCATACCGGCGCCCCCGCCGTACGGCGTGTCATCGACGGTGCGATGACGATCGTGGGTGAAGTCACGAAGGTCGTGCACGCGCAGGTCGATCAGGCCCTGCTCGCGTGCCTTGCCGATCAGCGAAAGGTCCAGCGCAGAGAGGTACTCGGGGAAGATGGTGACGACGTCGAGCCTCATGACCGGGCCCTCGCCTGGCCGACGTTCACAGCGCGTCCAGGTCCAGCAGGCCCGGAGGTGGATCGAGCACGACCCGGCCGCCCTCGA
Organism: Dermatophilaceae bacterium; assembly: GCA_035654835.1. Lineage (GTDB taxonomy): Bacteria > Actinomycetota > Actinomycetes > Actinomycetales > Dermatophilaceae > UBA4719. The sequence continues at coordinate 11,748 of DASRVZ010000177.1, forward strand.
TGTCGACCTCCGGGACGATGGCCGCCACGAACGGGACCAGCGCCTCCCGACCATCGGTCAGCCGAATGACCAACAGGTCCTGGGCTGCGCCGGGTTGCAGGGAGATCACCTCGCCGACCTGATCGCCGGCAACGGTCACGGCCTTGAGCCCCACCAGATCCCTTTCATACCAGGTGTCTTCGTCGCCATCGTCCTCGAGGGCATCGGCCAGCAGCTTGATGCCTCGGAGCGCTTCGGCACCGCTGCGATCGTCGGTGCCCTCGAAACCGAGCAGCAGGACGCCGTTGTGGTCCCGGGCGCTACGCAGCACCATCGGGCCGGCTTCCCCGGGCTCGGTCACGAAGCTCGCGCCGGGAACAAAACGCTCGTCCGCGGCACCGGTGAGAACCTGCACGGTGACCTCACCGCGCAGGCCATGTGCCTTTCCGATCCGAGCGACGACAACCTGCATGAGCCGGTCCTTCGAGAGGTGGGTACCAAGAGTGGTTGGGGAGACAGTGGTTGAGGAGACACTGGTGTGGGACATGTTGAGGAAAAGACGCAAGGGGTATGCCGGAAGGTAACTCTCCGGCATACCCCTTGTCAGTCTTGCTCAGCGGGCTATCGCTGCCGATCCGTGTCGACGATGTCGACCCGTACCGGCTGGCCACCTGCGAGGGCGGCCATCACGGTGCGCAGTGCGCTCGCCGTCCGCCCAGAGCGACCGATGACACGACCGAGGTCGTCGGGATGAACCCGGACCTCGAGAACCTCGCCGCGGCCCAGCTCCTTGCGCCGGACGGCGACATCTTCGTCATGATCGACAATGCCCTTGACGAGGTGCTCCAGCGCATCCTCGAGCACGATCAGGCCTCGGCCTTGGCCTCGTCGGATGCTTCGGCGACCTCGACAACGGGGGCGTCGACAACCGGGGACTCAGCCTTCTCGACCTTGGGCTCGACCTTGTCAGCCTTGTCAGCCTTCTCGACCTTGTCAGCCTTGTCAGCCTTGTCAGCCTTCTCGACCTTGTCAGCCTTCTCGACCTTGTCAGCCTTGTCAGCCTTCTCGGCCTTGTCAGCCTTGCTCTTGCGAGCCGTGGTGGCTCCGGCCTTCGGCTCTGACATGGCAGCCTTGGCGGCCACCTCGAACAGCGCCTTCTTGTCGGCCTTCGGCTCGGCGACGCGCAGGGTGCCCTCGGCGCCGGGGAGGCCCTTGTGCTTCTGCCAGTCACCGGTGATCTTCAGCAGCGCGGCGACCTGCTCGGTCGGCTGTGCTCCGACACCGAGCCAGTACTGCACGCGCTCGGAGTCGATCTGGATGAGCGAGGGCTCCTCGGTCGGGTGGTACAGCCCGATCTCCTCGATGGCCCGGCCATCGCGCTTGGTGCGCGAGTTCATGATGACAACGCGGTAGTAAGGAGCATGGATCTTGCCCATGCGCTTCAAACGAATCTTGACGGCCACGGTTGTGGTGTCTCCTGTTTCTTGTCTGGGGTGAGCGGCACGGCATCCGCGTGGGGACACGGCTCGTGACGCTCGGATGGACACGTCCGAAGCGGAGAGAGGGGCCGCAGACAGACGGGTACGCGCGTCATTCTGCCAGATGCGACGAGATCCGCCGAACCGACGCCGCCGACTCACCAGCGAGACCTCGATCCGGTCGGTCCTCGGAACCGCCCGGAGGCTGCATCACCCCAGCCGGTAAAGTTGCGATGTACCGGCCTCTGCCGACCGGACCGGCACCTCGAGACGTCTGGGGACCCATGCTCTACGTGCTCACCAGATCCGTGATGGCTCCGGTCGCCCGTTTGATCTACCGGCCCGTCATCGAAGGCCGCGAGCACATCCCTCGCACCGGCCCGCTGCTTCTGGCCAGCAACCACCTCTCGTTCGTCGACAGCATCGTCATCCCGTTGGCCTCCCCTCGACGCGTCGTCTTCCTTGCCAAGTCCGACTACTTCACGGGCAGGGGCATGCGCGGCCTGTTGAGGCGTTGGTTCTTCACAGCCACAGGGGCCGTCCCCATCCGTCGGGGAACCCACGGCGCCGCACAGGAGGCGCTCGACACGGCGCTGGAGATCCTCAACGCCGGTCACGCTCTGGGTATCTATCCGGAGGGGACGCGATCGCGTGACGGACGTCTCTACCGCGGTCGCACCGGCGTGGCCTGGTTGGCGTTGACCGCCGGATGCCCGGTCGTTCCAGTGGCGCTCTCAGGCACGCAGGACATCCAGCCGGTGGGCTCACGACTTCCACGAATCAGCAAGATCGCCATTCGGTTCGGCGAACCGCTCGACTTCAGCCACCTGCAGGGGGCCAAGCCCGGCCCTGCCCGGCGTGAGGCCACCGACGCGATCATGGCAGCCATCAAAGAGCTGTCGGGCCAGGAGATCGCCCCTCGCTACAACCACCCACCCGTGCGCCGACCTGACTGATCGCGCGTCATGGGGCGGATGCCGGAGACGGTCCTTCACCCACGTGCAGTGCGATCCGAACGATCTCACCGCGCCCGACCTCTCGGCTGATGTCGACATCCACGGTTGGCCCCAGGCCAAGCCCCAGCTGCCGCCCAGCGACCGGGACCTGCCCTGCCTCACACCAGACCTCTGGGACTGTTGCCGGATCCAGGCCACAGCGTCGGAGGCCCCCGGCGACATCAGGCGCATCGTCGGGCCGGAAGCCTCCCTCCACCACCCCGCCGACGGACGAGTCAGCGAGCAGCGCCCACAGCGCGTCGGGCACGCTCTCTTTGACGGCGTCCTTGGAGAACAACGGGATCTTCAGCTCGGCCGCGAGCTCACGAGCCAAAGACGTCTTGCCAGGGCCGGGCACGCCGTTGACCAGAACGACGACCCTTCGCCCATGCGATGCCACGTACGGCTGCGCCGGCCACTCATCGCGCAGGACGGCATAGGACACGTGGTCCCGCCACGCATCGATTCCATCGGCGCCCGGCAGCCACAGCATGCGGGGCGAGAAGCCTTCGCGCCGAAATCCCAGTGACCGCAAGAGTCCTGCCGAACGAAGGTTGCCCGGCTGGACTGCGGCGGCAAGCCGATGCAGACCCATACCTCCGGCAGTCACCGGCGTGAAGGCCAGGGTGACGACCAACCGCAGCCCTTCGGCGAACAGCCCACGGCCGGCATAGGGGTCGTAGGCGTCGTAGCCCATCGCGGCAGACTCGAATCGACCCCGCATCACGTCACTGACGTTGATCTTGCCGACGATGTCGTGGTCACCCTCCGGCGTGCGGGCGTGGACGAGGAACGTGCGGTGGTCACGCGACTGTCGTGGCAGCTGTCTCTCGAGGTCGTCAGGGTCGACCGGGTTCCACCGGGCCAACCGTTCACGCGACTGCTCGAGCGCACGACGGTATGGCGCGATGTCCTCCAAACGAATGGTGCTGACCCGCACGCGATGGCCCTCGGCGTGCAGGACTGCCAGCTCAGGAGACAACAAAGCCTCGCAGAATGATGTGCTCCGGCGCCGCGAGGACTCGAATGTCTGCACGCGGATCCGCTTGGTAGACAACGAGATCGGCACTCGCACCCTCGACCAGACCTGGCTTGCGGAGCCAGGATCTAGCGCCCCAGCTCGAGGCGGTCAGCACGTCGATGGTGGACAGTCCCGCGTTGACGAGCTCAGCGGCCTCTCTGGCAGCCAGGCCGTGCGGAAGGGAGCCACCCGCGTCTGTGCCGAGATAGATCGGCACCCCTGCGTCATGTGCCGCCGCGACAGTCTCGTAGCGGCGCGCGTGCAGGTCTCGCATGTGCGCCGCGTACGTCGGGTATCTGCCCTCGGCGCTGGCAGCGATCGACGGGAACGTGTCGATGTTCACCAGGGTCGGAACGATCGCAATCCCTTGCGCGGCAAAGGAGTCGATGGTGTCTGGCGCCAGTCCGGTGGCGTGCTCGATGCAGTCGATGCCCGCAGCTGCCAGGTCACGAAGGGACTCCTCACCGAAGCAGTGTGCCGTGACGCGAGCGCCCTCCTCGTGTGCGGCGGCGATCGCCGTGGCCAATGCCTCCCGCGGCCAGCAGGGGCTGAGATCACCGGTGTCGCGGTCGATCCAGTCGCCGACGATCTTGACCCAGCCGTCACCTCGACGCGCCTCCTGACGGACATATCGGGCCAGATCCTCCGGCTCGATCTCGTGGGCGTAGTTGCGGATGTAACGGCGGGTGCGCGCGATGTGCCGCCCAGCTCGCACGATGCGCGGCAGGTCCTCCCGGTCATCGATCCAGCGGGTGTCGGACGGAGAGCCGGCATCGCGCAACAACAGGGTGCCGCCGTCCCGCTCGGCGACCGCCTGCTTCTCGCTGGTCGCGTCATCCACCGCGCCGTGGGCGTCGAGCCCCACATGCGCATGCGCGTCGACCAAACCCGGGAGGACCCAGCCCTGCACGGTCTGGACGTCGGCGCCGGCCGACGGGGCGGCATACGTGATCTTGCCCCCCACGACCCAGAGCTCGTCGCGGACCTCCTGCGGTCCGACGAGCACGCTTCCCCTGATGTGGAGCACCGGCGCGGTCATGTCTGCGACCCTACCGATGCGGCGAGCCGGATGCGGTGCGGGCGCATGTCAGCGGGCTCGGTCACCGGTAGTCGGGCAGATGTCATCGATACTCAGGGTTGGGCTGGACGAAGCCGAACCGCTCCCCCTTGTCCCACTCGCTTCGCTGGTTGCCGTATGCCGGGATGCCACCCGCCCGCTGGATCATCTGCGCCGTGTGCATGAGGTTCCAGGTCATGAAGGTCGTGTTGCGGTTGGTGAAATCATTCTCGGGACCGCCCGAGCCCTCGTCGAGATAGGACGGGCCGGGTCCGATGTCCCCGATCCATCCCGCGTCGGCCTGCGGCGGGATGACGTAGCCCAGGTGCTGAAGGCTGTAGAGGATGTTCATGGTGCAGTGCTTGACACCGTCCTCGTTGCCTGTGATCAGCGCGCCACCGACCCGGCCATAGAAGGCGTACTGACCGTTTTCGTTGAGCTGACCCGACTGTGCGTAGAGACGCTCGATGATCTGCTTGGTCTTGCTGGAGTTGTCGCCGAGCCAGATCGGACCAGCAACAACAAGGATGTTGGCAGCCTTGACCCGCTCCCAGATGACCGGCCACTCGTCGGTGGCCCACCCGTGCTCGGTCATGTCGGGATAGACGCCGGTCGCGATGTCATGGTCGATCGCCCTGAGCACCTCGACCTCAACCCCTTGGCGGCGCATCAGCGAGGCGCTCACCTCGATCAGCCCCTCGGTGTTGGAGATCTCCGGCGAGCGCTTCAGCGTGCCGTTGAGGAACATCGCCCTGAGACCAGTGAAGTCCCAGTCCTGCTCTCTGTCAGCCATGGGGTCGACGCTAGCGACCAGCACGCGTCGGCGAAAGCGGTGTTCTGTCGCTGGGGGTGGGGGGTGGGGTAGGCAGCGCCCGAGGGCCTATTGCTTGCCGAGGAACTGCTCGAAGCCCTTCGGTAGCTCGAGGTCGGCCTGATCGACAGTCCCTGTCGCCCCTCCCGCATCCGGCCCCGCCGGCATACCGAAGGCGCTGTTGACCGCGGCTGCGCGGGCCCCGGAAGCCTTGTCTGCCAACGCCTTCTCCTCCTGGGCGCGCTTGGCCGGGTTGCCGCTCTTGCCCTTCTTGCGTTGCTGGCCCTTGGCGGCCTTCTTCCCCCCACCCATGCCGGGAACCGCGGGCATTCCCGGCATGCCTCCGCCACCGCCCCGACGCAGTGATCGCATCATCTTCTGCGCCTGGCCGAAGCGCTCGAGCAGTCCGTTCACCTCGGACACGGTCACACCTGCACCTCGGGCGACGCGAGCCCGGCGTGAGCCGTTGATCTGTTTCGGATGGGTGCGTTCGAAGGGCGTCATGGAGCGCACCATGGCCTCGACCCGGTCGAACTCGCTTTCGTCGAGCGAGTCGAGCTGGGCGCGCATCTCACCCATACCGGGCATCATCTTGAGCATGGCCTTGAGCGAGCCCATCTTCTTGATGGCGGCCATCTGGTTCAGGAAGTCGTCGAACGTGAAGTCCTCGTCCTCCATGAACTTTCGGGTCATCTCGGCGGCCTGATCGCGGTCGAAGGCCTTCTCGGCCTGCTCGATCAGCGTCAGCACGTCGCCCATGTCCAGGATGCGCGAGGCCATCCGGTCGGGGTGGAAGACCTCGAGGTCGCCCACCGCCTCGCCGATCGAGGCGAACATGATCGGCCGTCCGGTGACCTTGGCCACCGAGAGCGCGGCACCACCGCGGGCGTCGCCGTCCAGCTTGGTCAGGACCACGCCGGTGAAGTCCACGCCCTTCTGGAAGGCCAGGGCGGTTTCCACGGCGGCTTGGCCGATCATGGCGTCGATGACGAACAGGACCTCGTTGGGTGAGATCGCAGCCCGGATGTCGGCGGCCTGTTGCATAAGGTTCTCGTCGATCGCCAGTCGACCGGCGGTGTCCACGATGACGACATCGTGCTGTTTGGCGCGCGCCTCTGCGAGACCTTGGCGGGAGACGGTGACCGGGTCGCCGAAAGACCTGGTGCCATCACCGGACTCGGCGCCGGCGTCATAGCCCGCGACGTTGCCTCGCTCGGGTGCGAAGACTGGGACCCCGGCTCGCTCACCGACGACCTGCAGCTGGGTCACGGCGTTGGGCCGCTGAAGGTCAGCCGCGACCAGGATCGGCGTGTGGCCCTGGTCCTTGAGCCACTTGGCGAGCTTGCCGGCCAGCGTGGTCTTGCCGGAGCCCTGCAGTCCCGCGAGCATGATGACGGTCGGCGGGTTCTTGGCGAACTCGATCCGGCGGGTCTGCCCGCCCAGGATCGTCACCAGCTCGTCGTTGACGATCTTGACGATCTGCTGGGCCGGGTTCAGGGAACCGATGACCTCGGCGCCCGAGGCACGCTCGCGAACGGCGCCGGTGAACTCGCGCACGACGGGCAGCGCAACGTCAGCATCGAGGAGCGCAACACGGATGTCGCGAATCGTCGCGTTGACATCCGATTCGGACAACCGGCCCTTGCCGCGCAGCTTCTTGAAGGTGACGGTCAGACGGTCAGAGAGGCTGGTGAACACCACGCAAGGTTATCTGTCCGCCGGCTATGCCTCGTCGCACGCGTCCATCAGCATCGAGATCGTCTGGGCGACCCGCGCCGGGGGCAGGGCCCTGCCCCCGAACTCGGTCACGTAGAACGTGTCCAGGGTCTGTCCGGCGTAGGTGGCGATGTGGGCGCTGTGCACCGTCAGGCCGGCGCGCGCAAACGTCATACCAACCTCGTGCAGAAGCCCTGGGCGGTCGTGGGCCCGGATCTCGATCACCGTCGAGTCCTGCGAGGCGTGCGGCAGGACCATGGCTCGGGTCGGCGTGCGGGTGCCCGCCCTGACCAGACCCGCCGCGACCGTGCGGCGGCGCTCCAGAGCTCGCAACGGCTCACGGTCACCCTCGCTGAGGCTGGAGAGCGCGCGCACGATGGTGGCGGCATCAGGGGCGTCGCCGCTAGGTGAGTCCACCTGCCACTGGTTGGCCGCGATGCCCTCCTGGGTGCTCACGCGCGCGCCCCGTACCACCAAGCCCTGCGCCGCGAGCAGACCTGCGGTATCGGCGAACAGACCCAGGCGGTCGCGATCGAAGATGTCGATGCGGTAGGCGCCTCCAATGGGATGAACCATCACGTGCCGCTCCCCCGCCGTCACCTCGGCCACGATCTGCGGCGACAGCAGGTCATAAGCCTCGTCCACCCGTGGTTCGGGCCCTTTATCAGTGCCCAGTGCCACACGTGCGCCGACGACGAGCTGTTGGAGCAGCCGGGCCCGCCAGTCCGTCCACGCGGCGGCGCCCACCGCAGACGCATCCGCCTCGGTGAGCGCCCGAAGGAGCTCCAAGACGTCCCTGCGGCCAGTGACCGCATCAGTCACGGCCGAGATGGTCTGCCGGTCCGTTGGGTCGCGTCTGGTGGCCAGCTCGATCAGGGTCAGGTGCTGGCGGGTGAGCAGCTCGACGACCTTCACCTCGTCCTCGTCCAGGCCCAGCCGCCGGGCGACCGTGGCTGCGAGCGGCGCGCCGGTCGAGGAGTGGTCGTGGGCGCCGGCGATCTTGCCGATGTCATGCAGCAGAGCCGCCAGCAGCAGCAGATCTGGCCGCTCGACGTCAAGCATCAGGCCGGTCGCCTGCACGACCGTCTCGATCAGGTGCCGATCGACCGTATGTCGGTGAACGACGTTGCGCTGTGGTCGGCTCCGCACCGCCGCCCACTCAGGCAGCCACGAGTCGATCAACCCCGCAAGGTCCAGCCCCTCCCACACCGGGATCAGCCCCGGACCCGCGGCAAGCAGGTCGACGAACAACGACCGGGCCACGGGACTCCACGGCGTCGAGATGGCCGGAGAGTGCGCAGCCAGATTGGCAAGAGTCGCCGTGGCCAGGGGCAGGTTGGCACGGGCCGCGGCGACGGCGGCCCGAAGGACCAGCAACGGATCACGGGAGGGGTCGAGGTGGGCTCCGAGCACCACCTCCCCGTCGTGCTCGAAGAGTCCGAAACCCAATGGTTTCAACACCGGTCGTCTCGGACCGACCCGCAGGACACGCGCCCGCTGGGACTGGGCGGCACGGCGAACCGTTCCGTCGATGGCATAGCTGATCGTGCGTGCGGCAGTGCCAACGGCGGCCAACATCGCATCGGCATCGGCATGGCCCAGCAACGCCGCGACGGCGTCGTGGTCCTCGAGTCCAAGGCGATCGCGACCGCGACCGGTCACGACGTGCAAGGCGTCCCGCGCGTCCAGCAACGTGCCGTATGCCGTGTCGACCTGCCCGTGAGGGCGATCCGCCAGCCACGCTGCCGTCAACGCCCGGAGAATGGTCATGTCACGCAAGCCTCCGCGAGCCTCCTTCAGGTCTGGCTCGATGGTCTGCGCGAGGTCCCCGTGGCGATGGTGGCGTGCCTCGAGCGACTCGACCAGCTGAGGCAGCCGGCGACGGGCGTTGGCGCGCCAGTCGTGCGCCACGGTCGAACGTGCCGCCGCGACGACTTGCTCGTCGCCGGCCACCAGCTCAAGATCCAGCAATCCGACCGCGGCCGACAGGTCCGCGGCTGCGGCACTTCGGCACTGGCCGACGGTCCGGACGCTGTGGTCGAGCTTCGCGCCGGAGTCCCAGATCGGGTACCAGATGCGATCGGCCAGGGAGATGACGTCCTTGTCCGACGACGAGCGTCCGTCGTGCAACAGCACCAGGTCGAAGTCGCTGAGCGGTCCCGGATCACCGCGGGCCAGGCTGCCGACGCTGGCCAGCGCGACCCCCTGCATACGAGCACCATCCGTTGCCGCGCCCCAGACCTCGCGGATCCAGCTGCGGCTCAGGTCAGCGATCGCCGAGCGGCGTGCCTCGCCGGCACCCGGGGCGGTGAAGCCCCGGGTGCGCGCGAGCTGCAGGCGTCGCTGGTTGAGGTCCACCTTCTGATCCGCCTTCGCAGTCTGTCTGGGTCCCAACATGAGCTACCGCCTCTATCAGATACCGCCTGCTACAACGCGTCCAGACCGTGTTCGCCAGTGCGTACCCGGGCCACGTCCTCGACCGGAACCGTCCAGATCTTGCCGTCGCCGATCCGTCCGGTCTGCGCGGCCTTGAGAATGACCGACACCACGTCGGGTGCGTCAACGTCGTCCACGACCACCTCCACCCGCACCTTCGGGACGAAGTCGACCGTGTATTCCGCGCCCCGGTAGACCTCGCTGTGGCCGCGCTGGCGCCCGTACCCGCTCGCCTCGCTGACCGTCATACCGGTGATGCCGAAGGCCTCCAGGGCCTGCTTGACCTCATCGAGCTTGAAGGGCTTGATGATCGCGGTGACCAGTCTCATGACGATGCTCCCTGCTTCGTGGACGTGGCCACCGAGGAGGCCGGGGCGGTGCTGTGTGACCCGAACAGTGCGGCTCCGGCGTGCGAGAAACCGCCGCCGCCGAGAGAACCGAGATCGTACGACGTCTCAGCGTGCTGATCGAGGTCTATGCCGGCCACCTCGCCGTCGCGATCGATGCGGAAGCCCAGGGTCTTGTGCAGTGCCAGGCCGATCACACCGGTGACCACGAAGGAGTAGAGCAGCACGGCGCCGGCGCCGACCACCTGACGCCACAGCTGGTCCGGGCCGCCGCCGTAGAAGAGCCCGTCCACGGCGGCCGGGGCGGAGGCCGATGCGAAGAACCCGATGGCGATCGTGCCCACGAGTCCGCCGACCAGGTGGACGCCGACGACGTCGAGGCTGTCGTCGAACCCGAAGCGGAACTTCAGGCCGACCGCGAGCGCGCACAGGACACCGGCGAGGATGCCGATGGCCACGGCGCCCACCGGGGTCACTGCCGAGCAGGCCGGTGTGATGGCCACGAGGCCGGCCACGACGCCGGATGCGGCACCGAGCGACGTCCCGTGGCCGTTGCGGATCCGCTCTGTGGCAAGCCACCCGATGCACGCGGCTCCAGTGGCTGCCAGGGTGTTGACCCAGGTCACCGCCGCGGTGTTGTTGGCGCCCAGCGCAGAGCCGGCGTTGAACCCGAACCAGCCGAACCACAGCAGCCCGGCGCCGACCATGACGAGGGTCATGTTGTGCGGCCGCATCGGGTCCTTGGCAAAACCGATCCTCTTGCCGAGGATGAGGGCCAGGACCAGGCCTGCGGCGCCGGCGTTGATGTGAACCGCCGTTCCGCCGGCGAAGTCAATCGTCTTGAGCGAGTTGGCGATCCAGCCACCCTTGGCCGCCGCGAAGCCGTCGAAGGCGAACACCCAGTGCGCGACCGGGAAGTAGACGATCGTCGCCCACACGACGGTGAAGACCAGCCAGGTCGAGTACTTCGCGCGGTCCGCGATCGCCCCACTGATCAGGGCCACCGTGATGATGGCGAACACCGCTTGGAAAGCCACGAACGCCATGGTCGGGATCGTCCCGACCACCGACTTCGCGCTGAGGAGGTCGCTCAGGCCGAAGTGCTGGAACGGATTCCCTACGAGCCCGTGCCAGGACTGGCCGAACGCCTCGCTGTAGCCCCAGAGAACCCAGGCGACGCTGATCGTCGCCATCGCCCCGAAGCTCATCATCATCATGTTCAGGACGCTCTTGGCCCTGACCATGCCGCCGTAGAAGAGGGCTACCCCCGGCGTCATCAGCAGCACCAGTGCGGCACTGACGAGGACCCAGGCGGTGTCGCCGCTGTTGATTTCCATGAAGGAAACCATGGAGGGCAACGGTTTCGGATCGTGCCGCCGTTTGTTACATCCGTGTTAGCAATGCACGGTCAGGTAAGGATCAGGTAACTCACTGCGTGGCCTGCTCCACATAGCGCAGGTCCGTCATTGATGGAGCAGCATCGTGGGTACTCGATCAATGACGGACCTGCGCTATGTGATCAACCTCCTGGCTCAGGAGATCAGGGCGTCGACGAAGGCCTCGGGGTCGAAGGGAGCCAGGTCGTCGGGGCCCTCTCCCAGGCCGACCAGCTTGACCGGGACGCCGAGCTTGCGCTGAACGGCCACGACGATGCCGCCCTTGGCTGTGCCATCGAGCTTGGTCAGGACGATGCCGGTGACGTTGACGACCTCGGCGAACACCTCGGCCTGACGCAAACCGTTTTGTCCCGTCGTTGCGTCCAGTACCAGCAGTACCTCATCGATGGGGCTGAGCTTCTCCACGACCCGTTTGACCTTGCCGAGCTCATCCATGAGTCCGACCTTGTTGTGCAGACGGCCGGCGGTGTCGATCAGAACGACATCGGCCTCCATCTCAGCCGCTGCCTTGACCGCGTCGAAGGCCACGGCGGCGGGATCTGCGCCTTCCCGGTCAGAGCGGATCGTGGGCACGCCGACGCGCTCCCCCCACGTCTGCAGCTGGTCGGCTGCGGCAGCACGGAAGGTGTCGGCGGCGCCCAGCACAACGTCCTTGTCCTCGGCCACGAAGACACGAGCCAGCTTTCCGACCGTGGTCGTCTTGCCGGTCCCGTTGACTCCGACCACCATCACGACCGCTGGCCGACCCTCCGCGCGCGAGGAGGCGATCGAGCGATCCAACGAGATGTCCACGAGCGTGAGCAGATCCTGCCGCAGCCACCCGCGGACGGTCTCCTCATCATGAGACCCCTCGACCTTGACCCGGGTGCGCAACGAGCTGACCAGCTCCATCGTCGCCTCCACGCCCAGGTCCGAGCTGAGCAGCGTGTCCTCGACGCTCTCCCAGGCCTGCTCGTCCAGTCCCCCACCGGACAAGAGGGATAGCAGCCCCTTGCCAAGTGCGGTGTTGGAACGAGCCAGCCTGGCCCGAAGACGTTGCAGACGACCGGAAGCCGACTCGGGACGCTCGACCGAAGGCGCTGGAACGAACGCCTCGAGGTCGGGTTCGATCGTGTCGACGCTAAGTCCGCCGAAAGGACCGGGCGAGGACTCCGGAGCGTCGGAGTCGGACCCCGACCCGGAGGCACTACCGGCTCGCGTTGGAGGCGTCTGCGGCCGAAGGCCCGTGGTCTTGCCGCCACGGCCACGGCCACGGACCAGCGCGACCAGCAGAGCGATCCCGGCGATAGCGATGACTGCCGCAACGGCAAGGATTACCTGGAATTGGGTCACAGTTGGCGATTCTCCCAGATCCATGACGCGTCCCAGGACACTGCCGGCCGACAGACGACTACTCAATCATGAAGGCGGTTGGGTTGAGAAAAGGCAACGGCGTCGGTCGCCTGGCCGCCGGACAAAGCCGAAGATGCCCCAGGACCTCAGCGCCCGCGTCGAGCCGTCCCGAAGATCGACCGGGTGATCTCGCAGCCAAGGACGGTGCCGGCCGAGCGCAGCATCGACCTGAACGTGCTCGAGGTGACGACCTGCTCGACCATGGACTCCTCTGCCTTGGGCTGGCGACCTGATGTCGCCGGCGCCGGACCACCGGCGGTATCGCGCGTGGCCTCCTGGTCGGGTGCCGGCGCTGCCAGGATCCGTGCCCGCAGCTTTTCGTAGGCCGACTCACGGTCCACCATCTCGGCATACCTGCCCTTGAGGGAAGATGCCGCGATCACCTGTTGGACAAGGGAATCCGTCGACGGTGCCATCGTCGACTGCGGGGCCCGCATCCTCGTCCAGGCCACCGGCGTGGGGGCGCCCCGCTCGGACAGGACCGTGATGACGGCCTCACCGGTGCCGAGCTGGGTCAGCAGCTCCTCAAGGTCATAGCCACTGTGTGGGAACGTCGAAACCGTGGCCTTGAGCGCTTTGGCGTCCTCGGGTGTGAACGCGCGCAGGGCGTGCTGGATCCGGTTACCGAGCTGGGCCAGGACGCCCGACGGCACGTCCTTGGGAGTCTGGGTCACGAAGAAGATGCCGACGCCCTTGGAACGGATCAGTCGCACAGTCTGCTCGATCGCGTCCAGGAACGCTGTGCTGGCGCCATCGAACAGCAGGTGTGCCTCGTCGAAGAAGAACACGAGCTTGGGCTTGTCGACGTCCCCGACCTCGGGCAGGTCGTGGAACAGATCGGCGAGCATCCACATGAGGAACGTCGAGAACAGCTTGGGTCGGTCCTGGACCGCGGGCAGCTCGAGGCAGGTGACCATGCCCTTACCGTCCGGGGCCAGGCGCATCAAGTCAGCCGTGTCGAACTCAGGCTCGCCGAAGAACACCTCCGCGCCCTGGTCGGAGAAGGCGATGAGGTTGCGCAGGATGACGCCGGCCGTCGCCGTGGACAGACCGCCGAGATCCTTGAGGTCATCCTTGCCCTCGTCCGAGGTCAGGTGCGCGATGACTGCCCGCAGGTCCTTGATGTCGAGCAACGCCAAGCCCCTGGAGTCTGCGTAGTGGAAGACCAAGCCGAGGCTGGACTCCTGGGTCTCGTTGAGCCCCAACACCTTTGACAGCAGGGTCGGCCCGAACGAGGTGACGGTCGCCCGTATCGGGATGCCGTTGCCCAAACCACCCAGGGACAGGAACTCCGTCGGATAGGCCGTGCCAACCCATGCTTGTCCCACGTCAGTGGATCTCGCGGTGACCTTGTCGTTGGCGACCCCGGCGGTCGCCATACCGGAGAGGTCGCCCTTGATGTCGGCGAGGAAGACCGGGACTCCCTGGCCCGAAAGCTGCTCGGCCATGAGCTGGAGGGTCTTGGTCTTGCCCGTCCCGGTGGCGCCGGCGACGAGGCCGTGGCGGTTCATGACCCCAAGAGGTATCCGGACCGGCACCTTCGGGTGAGCGGTGCCGTCCGTGACGGCGGCACCGAAGTCAAGGGCCGGACCGTCGAAGGCGTACCCCGCCTTGATCTGGTCGAGCTGGCTGTTGGTGGCAGTGGCATCGGTCACCATCGGCACTCTAGTCCGGCACCGACCACAGCCGGCGTGAAGGACGCGATCATCTTCATTCAGTGCGCGACGGGCGCCCCTGTCCGGACCACGCTGCGGTCACAGAGCCGCGGGGATGGAGGCTCAGTCGGCCTTGGGTGAGGTGACGTCGGCGACCTTGTCCCGTGCGGCGAGCACCGCATCGCCCGTCTTCTCGAGTCCTGTCTCGACCGCCGAACCGGTCTTGTCGCGCACCAGAGCTACGACCTCTTCGCCCTTGGCCGTGAGCAGGCCCCGTCCCTCACGTCGCGCAGGAATGGCTACCAGACCCACCACTGCCACGGCGAGGACGACACTCACGAGCATTCCGAATACGAGCACAATCATGTGTCAAGCGTGCCTCCTCATCCTGTGAATGACGAAACGGCACCCGTTCATTGTGACGTAGATCACATTGTTCGAGGCCGACCTGCCTCGCCGCCGGCAGCTGCGGTAACCGCCCGGTCACCGCCCCTCAGGCCGGCTGGACGTCCCTCAGCCGCTGCGAGACAAGCGTGGTGACACCGTCACCGGCCATGGTCACGCCATACAGCGCGTCGGCAATCTCCATCGAGCGTTTCTGGTGGGTGATGACGATCAGCTGGCTCGAGTCACGCAGCTCCTCGAACAGCGTGAGCAACCGGCCCAGGTTGGCATCATCGAGGGCTGCCTCGACCTCGTCCATGATGTAGAACGGGCTGGGCCGCGCCTTGAAGATGGAGACCAGCAGCGCGACGGCCACCAGTGAACGCTCGCCACCGGACAGGAGCGAGAGCCGCTTGATCCTCTTGCCGGGCGGCCGGGCCTCGATCTCGATACCGGTGGTCAGCATGTTGTCGGGGTCGGTGAGGATCAGTCGACCCTCGCCACCGGGGAACAACCGACTGAAGACACCCTCGAACTGGGCTGCGGTGTCGTAGAAGGCCTCGGCGAAGACCTTCTCGACCCGCTCGTCAACCTCGCGAACGATGTCCATGAGATCGCGTTTGGAGTTCTTGAGGTCCTCGAGCTGCTCGGTCAAGAACTTGTGGCGTTCCTCGAGCGCGGCATACTCCTCCAGCGCCAAGGGGTTGACCCTGCCCAACGAGGAGAGCTTGCGCTCGGCTGAGCGCAGCCGTTTGGCCTGGACCTCGCGGACGTAGGGAACGCTCGCCCGCCCTACGCCAACGTCAGCGACCTCGGAGCGGCCATCGTCGGAGTCACCGTCGTCGGAGTCACCATCGGAGTCGGTCGACGTCCGATCGGGGTCAGCGATCACCGGGACCATCTGGTGCGGGCCGAACTCCTCGACCAGCACCTGCGGGTCGATGCCCAGCTCCTCGATCGCCTTGGCCTGCAAGGTCTCGATGCGCAACCTCTGCTGGGTGCGTGCCACTTCGTCGCGATGGACCGAGTCGGTGAGATCACGCAGATCATCCCCCAGTGCGCCGATCTCGCGCCGGACCACGGTCAGCGCGACATCACGCTCCGTGCGCCCGCGTTCGGCGCCAACCCGCTCGGAGGTCGCCTGTTCGAGCGCGCGACCCACACCCTGCACCGCGTATGCCGCACCGCGACCGACCGCGACCGCGACCGCTGCCTCTCGCTTGCGACGCTCCCTGCGTGCGGCCGCCCGCTCACGTGCGGCGAGCTCGGAGCGGGCAGCCGCCTCCAGCGACTCGGCCCGCCCCTTCATGGCGCGGGCGCGCTCTTCTCGGGTGCGCAAGCTCAGTCGCAGGTCGGTCTCGGCTGTGCGCGCCTCGGTGGCGCCGTGTTCGAGCCGGTCGCGTTCGTCGCTCGAGGGTTCTTCTTCGCCCGGCTCAGCGCTCGCATCGTCCAACCGCTCACGCAGCGCGAGGTACTCGGCGCGGTCACTTCCCAATGCGGACTCGGCCGCGGCGATTGCCCTCTCGATCCGCTCTGACTCGCCACGCCCTGCGCGAACAGTGCTTCCAAGCTGCCCCAGCCGCTCCGCGACCGCAGCCATCCTGGCGTCGGACTCGTGGAGACGCTCGAGTGCGGCCTCCACCGCATCGTTCGCCGCGGTCGCCGCCTCGGTAGCGGTCGCGAGGGCGAACTTGGCCTGCTCTCCTCGACGAACGGCCTGCTGGGCCTTGTCACGGGTCTCATCGACGGCCGCCTGGATCTCGATCAGGCTGGGTGCTGAGGCGCTGCCACCACGAACGAAGCCGGGCGCGAAGACGTCGCCGTCGGGGGTGACTGCCGTGATGCCCTGACCGAGATCGACCAGATCCACCGCGGTAGACGAATCATCAACAAGGGCAACGCGATCCAGCAACTGCTCAATCGCGGGTCTCACGCTGACCGGACAGGTGACCACGTCTCGGGCCCAGACTGCGGTGCCTCTGAGCTGTGGCCAGCTGGCGACGTCGGTGGTCGTTGCCGTGGCGCCCACGAGCAGGCCGGCCCGGCCGGCATCCTGCTCACGCAACGTCGTTACGGCACGCCTTGCGGCGTGCACGGAATCGACTGCCACGGCATCCGCGGCCCACCCCAGGGCAGCTGCAACTGCGGCCTCGTGTCCTGCCTTGACCTGAAGGAGCGCGGCGACCGAACCCGTCAGGCCATGCCGCTCATCCCCGGCGGCAAGAAGTGCGGCGGCGCCATCCTTGCGTCGCAGGTTGAGCTCAAGCGCTTCGAGCCGGGCAAGGGAGTTGGATCGGTCACGGTCGGCACCTCGCTCCGCCTCACGCCACTGCGACACCTCGGCTTCGGCCAGATCCAGGGCAGCCGCAGCCTTCTCATAGGCGGCGTCCAGGCCCTCTTCACCTTCCTCCTCCACGGCAACCGATGCTTCAAGGCCGGCGAACTCCCTCTCAGCCTGCGCTGCACGTGCCCTGCTCTGTTCGACGGACTGCTCGAGACGGCCGATCTCGGCCTCTCCAGCCTCGATCCGGCTGGCCCGTGCGCCCACCTGACCGGCCAGCTTCGCCAGACCCTCACGTCGATCCGCGGCCGCACGAAGGAGACGGGTGAGACGGGCGGTCTCGGCGGCATGCGCGATCTCGATCTGCTTGCGGTGGGCGACCGCGGCGTCGAGCGCGTCCTTGGCCTGGGCGCTCTCTGCAAGAAGCGCCTGCTCCTGCTGTCGAAGGGTGGCGGCCTGCGTCCGCAGCTGTTCGGGATCGCGGGAACCGTAGTCCGTGGTGTCGTTCTCATCATCAGAGAGAAGCCGGACACGTTCGGCGGCCAGCGACCCGGTCGCCACGAGACGCTCGCGCAATGAAGAGAGGGCGAACCAGCGATCTTGCGCGCGAGTCACCAACGGCGCCGCCTCCTGCGCCTCGAGCTCGAGCGCCGCCAAGCGCGAGCGCACCACCGACAGCGCGTCCTCGACCTCGGTACGACGGGCGATCAGGGCAGTCTCGTCGGCGACCTCCTGCTCGAGAGTGCTGGTCAGCTGGACCAGATCGTCGGCAAGCAGCCGAAGCCGTGCGTCGCGGGCATCGGCCTGGATCGTGGCCGCCTTACGCGCAGCCTCGGCCTGGCGACCAAGCGGTCCGAGCTGTCGGCGAATCTCACCGGTCAGGTCGTTGACCCGGGTGAGATTGGCCTCCATCGCCTCCATCTTGCGCAGTGCGCGTTCCTTGCGCTTGCGGTGCTTCAGGACACCGGCGGCCTCCTCGATGAAGCCGCGTCGTTCCTCAGGCGTGGCGCGGAGGATGGCGTCGAGCTGTCCCTGGCCGACGATGACGTGCATCTCATGGCCGATGCCCGAGTCGGAGAGCAGCTCCTGGACGTCCAGCAAGCGGCAGGGCGTGCCGTTGATGGCGTACTCGGAGCCACCGTTGCGAAACATCGTCCGCGCGATCGTGACCTCGGCGTAGTCGATCGGAAGCGCACCGTCGGTGTTGTCGATCGTCAGCGAGACCTCGGCCCGCCCCAGCGGAGCGCGCCCGGCGGTGCCGGCGAAGATGACGTCCTCCATCTTGCCGCCGCGCAGGCTCTTGGCCCCCTGCTCGCCCATCACCCACGCAAGGGCGTCGACGACGTTGGACTTGCCTGCACCGTTGGGGCCGACGATGCAGGTGATGCCCGGTTCAAGCTGGAGCGAGGTAGCCGACGCAAACGACTTGAAACCACGCAGGGTCAGGCTCTTGAGGTACACGTGCGATGAACTCCTCTTGGTACGGCGATGAACGGCCTCACTGTACCGGCGAGGAGCGCGAGCGTCGGGGTTTGCGGATGACGGGGAGTCGGCTCCGCGGTTGGCCCAGAATGCTCAGTGGACGGGTTGTCGGACCGCCTCGACATCTACGGGCAGGTCCGCACGCAGCCGATCGTTGTCATGTTGCAGATGTTCTATAACGGTCTCCAGATCGCGAACCCGCGACCTGAGTCGAGCGCTCTCCAGGACTAGACGATCGTCCCGATACGCTCGCTGACCCAGCAGCGCCTTGGCCATACCAACTCCGTGGAGATCCTTCGCACGTGCGAAGGGCGATGGACAAATCTTGAGGACGCCAGAGAAGCGCCAGCCCATATGGGGGCACTTCTAGAGTCCCACCGGCGTCGCCGCAGGTCAACGTCAGGGACTAGTCACATTTCGTAGAATCCGAATAGTCCTGATTCAAGATCCGCCTCCTGGACGACACACGCCTGCACGTGGCCGGGCCTACGCGTGGTCGAGGGCTCCTCCTCGATCAGCTCGCGGAGCCGCCCGATCGCCTCTGCCGGACCCTGGGCACAGATCTCGACCCTTCCATCGGTCATGTTGCGGGCGAAGCCGATCAGGCCCAGCTCCTTGGCACGCGCACGGGTCCACCATCGGAACCCGACTCCCTGGACCTGCCCGCGGACAAACATCGTGACGCGCTCCATGGCCCGAGCCTACGAGCCCTGCCGTACGAGCACATAGGCTCGGGGTGTGCCCCAAGTCACAGCAGGCCGGCCGATCCGATGGGGATTCCTGGGCGCTGGTGGGATTGCCGCCTCGATGGCTGCCGACCTCCATCACGGCAACAACATGCTGTATGCCGTCGCGGCCCGTGACGCTGACCGCGCGGCCGCCTTCGCCGCACGTTTCGGCGCCAGCCACAGCCACGGCGACTACCGATCCGTGGTCGAGGATCCCGACGTCGACATCGTCTACATCGCCACGACGCACCCCTTCCACCGCGACCAGGCACTGATGGCGATCGATGCCGGCAAGCACGTCTTGATCGAGAAACCGTTGACCCTCAACGCTGCCCACGCTCGTGAGGTGTTGACCGCGGCCAGGGACAAGGGCGTCTTTTCCATGGAGGCGGTCTGGATGCGGGCGAACCCACTGATCCTCAAGGCCCAGGAGCTCGTGGCCCAAGGAGTCATCGGCGACGTCGTGGCAGTCCACGCCGACTTCTCCATCGAGGTCGAGTTCGACCCTGCACACCGTCTCTTCGACCTGGCCAACGGAGGCGGAGCCCTGCTGGACCTGGGCGTCTATCCGATGCACTTTGCCTGGTTGTTCCTCGGCCGACCCGACACCCAGCAGGTGCTCGGCACGCTCTCCCCGACCGGCTCAGATGCCACCGTTGCACTGCAGTGGGGCTATGACTCGGGCGCCATCGCCCAGCTGCGTTGCGCCACCACGGCATGGACGCCCGGGCGGGCCACGATCGCTGGGACGGCCGGCTCGATCTCGGTCGAGCCGTGGTTCCTCAACCCCGGGCGGCTCATGGTCACCACGAGCGATGGTGAGTCCCGGGTCGACGGCGAGGAGACGGGATACGGCCCTCAGATCGAGGAGGTCGAACGGTGTCTTCGCTCGGGACTGCTCGAGAGCCCGCGCGTTCCCCACGCGGACACGATCGCGATCCTCGAGCTGATCGACCAAGCCCGCGCAGACCTGGGGGTTCGCTACCCCGGCGAGGCCTAGCCGACCGTTCTGGGTCGCGGCTGGCACCGGGGGCAGGAGTATGACGAGCGGTTCATGAATGCCTCGCGCCGGATGGGGCTGCCGCATCGCAGGCACGGATTGCCTTCGCAGCCATAGGCGTTCAGCGATCGGTCGAAGTACCCGCTGGCGCCGTTGACGTTGACGTACAACGCGTCGAAGCTCGTGCCGCCATGCTGCAGCGCTTCGAGCATCACGTCGCGGGCATGCCCGATCAGACGCCCAAGGGCCGGCTTCGACAACGCGGCGGACTCCCGTTCGCCGTGGATCTGGGCGCGCCACAACGCCTCGTCCGCGTAGATGTTGCCGATACCTGAGATGAGTCCCTGATCGAGGAGGGACCGTTTGACTGCCGTATGCCGGGCCTTGAACCGGGCGATGACCGCCCGCTGGTCAAAGGCCCGCTCCAGAGGGTCCGGGGCGATGTGCGTGATGCTCTCCGGGATGCCACAGGTCCGCGGTGCCGCGCCGACGGCTGGGACATGTGGATCGGGCACCAGATCGGCCAGGGCCATGCCACCGAACGTGCGTTGGTCGACGAAGCGAAGCTGCGGACCGGCATCGGCGAAGTCGAAGGTCGCGTGCAGGTGGGCCTCGTGCGGCGCGCTGGCTTCTTCAACGAGCAGCTGACCGCTCATCCCGAGGTGGATGATGAGGCCCTGCGGATGACCATCGGGCGCCTCGAGCACCAGCCAGAGGTACTTGCCTCGACGTTCAGCGGCGTGAATCACGTTGCCGTGCAGTCGATCTGCCAGATCCACCGGACCCGGCAGATGCCGACGAACGACGCGGGCACCAAAGAAGCCTGCAGTCGCGATACGGCGCCCGACGACGTGCTCTTGCAGTCCGCGACGGACCACCTCGACCTCGGGAAGCTCAGGCATCCTGTCGGTTGGCGAGCTCGTCCTCACCGTGGGCGAGCTCATCGGAATCGTCAGTGTCGGGGCGGGCAGGCTCGACCTCGCTGGAGAGAACCGCATCCGCCCTACGGTTCAGCTCGGTCCAGGCGATCTCGGCGGCCTTCTGCTCCGCCTCCTTCTTGCTGCGCCCAGAACCCGATCCCAGCATCTCGGAACCGACCACCGACTCGGCCTGGAACATCTTCTCGTGGTCGGGGCCCGTCTCGGTGACGCGGTACTCCGGCACCCCGAGCGACCCTGCGGCCGTCAGCTCCTGCAGGCTCGTCTTCCAGTCCAGACCTGCGCCGAGGCCGGCAGAGGACTCCATCAGTGAGTCGAGAAGGTGGTGGACGAAGGTTATGGCGGCAGGCAGCCCTGCGGACAGGTAGACGGTGCCGATGACGGCTTCCATGGTGTCGGCCAGGATGGAGGCCTTGTCACGCCCGCCGGTGCTCTCCTCGCCGCGGCCCAGGAACACGAACTCCCCCAGCCCCAACGTCCGGGCCACATCGGCCAGAGCGCGCATGTTGACAACCGCGGCCCGCAGCTTGGCGAGCCGGCCCTCGGCCAGGTCCGGGTGAGCCGCATACAAGCTGTCGGTCACCACGAGCCCCAGCACCGAGTCGCCGAGGAACTCAAGGCGCTCGTTGTTCGGCAGCCCGCCGTTCTCGTAGGCGTAGGAACGGTGCGTCAGGGCACGCAAAAGCAGCGGTTCGTCGATCGGCTCGTCGACCACCTCGAAGAGGCGGGCGGCCAGCCGGTCGACGGACCGCTGTAACGCGCGGTCCCCGTCGGGGGACTGAGAAAGACTCACGCGTGCGTTGACCGGTTCAGCCCTGGTGCTCGGTGCGCTCCGCAACGCCATAGTGGCGTCCGGCGTAGGTGCCACAGGAGGGGCATGCGATGTGCGGCTGCTTGGGGGCAGAGCACTGTGGGCACGAGGTCAGCGTGGTCGCGGTCGTCTTCCAGTTCGCACGACGCGAACGGGTGTTGGATCGCGAAGTCTTCCGCTTCGGGACAGCCACGTCAGTTCCTTTTCTCTCGGGTGTCGGCAGCCTCTTGGTTGCCGGGAGGTGTCGCAAGCTTCTGCAACGCCGCCCATCGTGGATCAAGCTGGTCGTGGTGGTGCGTCGGGTCTTCTACCAGGTGCATCCCACACTCGGAACACAGACCGGGACAGTCGCTCCGGCATACAGGTTGGAACGGCATGGCCGGAACCATGGCATCCCGGATCACAGGCTCAAGGTCGAACAGGTCGCCCACGAGCTCGTACACGTCGTCGTCATCATCGTCCTCGGCCGCCACCTCGTGGTGGTGAGCCGCGCGATCGGCATAAGCGAACAGCTCCTGGAAACGAGCCCCCACATGGCGGGTGATCGGATCCAGGCACCGCACGCAAGCACCGGTTGCCGTGGCATCTGCCGAACCAGTCACGAGAACGCCCTCCATGACCGACTCCAAGCGCAGGTCCAGCTCGATGGGCTGGCCGGGCGGTATGGCGATCAGATCAATGTCACCGAGGTCGTTCGGAGCCGGGACGGTCCGCTGCATCTCGATCATGGCGCCTGGACGTCGGCTGAGCTCCCGGGTGTCGAACACCAGGGGCAGGCGCGGGTTCAGGCGGTTCATGGCTTCCGATGATGGCGGACTGTCGTCAATTCCGTGTGCATGGCTCGGCCTACGCCACACACGACGCAGACCGACAAATCAGATTACCGGAGGGGGCGGCGTTCGCCCAAATGCGGGGTCAACGTCGAGGAGCAGGCCAGGGTGGGCGTCCTCCTCGTGCGGCGTCCCCTCGACCAGGGCCTCGATGCGAGCCAGGTCTGTCTCACGCCGGGCAGCCAGGCGTTCTCGGCCGTTGTTCACCTGCGATCCGAGCTGGCCCAGAACCACCTCGAACTCCCCCAGCTTGCGGTCCACGTAGTCATCGGCATCTGCAAGCAAACGGGTCGCCTCAGACCGCGCCTGCTCGACGACCGCAGCGGCGCGCTCACGGGCGGCCTTGAGCACGTCGGTCTGCTCGATCAGGTGGTCACGTTCGGCCCGGGCGGCCTCCACCAGGCGATCTGCCTCTTCGCGACCAGAGGCGACAACAGCCTCACGGTCCGACAAGAGGGCGTCCGCATGGTCAAGATCGACCGGCAACACGGCGCGCACCCGCTCGAGCGCGTCGAGGATCTCGGCCCGGTTGACCAAGCAGGACGCTGACATCGGCATCGCCTTGGCCCCACGAACCGTGGCAGCGATCTCGTTGAGCTGGTCGTGGACATCCATGAGTTCAGCTTCCTTCCACGTTCTGGGCCCGAGCGAGCAGGGCCACCCGCACCGCTTCAGGCACGAGCCCCGTGACGTCGCCACCGAAGGCGGCAACCTCCTTGATCAGCGAGCTGGAGACATGACCGTACCTGGGGTCGCCGGGGAGGAACACCGTCTCGACCCCTGACAGATGGCGGTTCATCAGGGCCATGGGCAGCTCATAGGCGAAGTCCGTATCGCTGCGAAGGCCCTTGACGATCGCCTGCGCGCCGGCATCGCGACAGACGTCCACCAGGAGTCGGCCCGCGAACGCCTCGATACGCACGTTGAGCAGACCCGTGAGTGCCGCGTCCAGCAGCTCGATCCGCTCCTCCACACCGAAGGTGCCCCCCTTGGTCGGGTTGTGCAGCACAGCCACGACCACCTCGTCGTACAGCGCTGAGGCCCGCGAGATCACGTCGACGTGGCCCATCGTCACCGGGTCGTAGGAGCCGGGGCACACGCACCTGCGCTGCTGGTTCGTCACGCAGCGAACTTATCAGCGACGGCTAGGTCTTTCCCCCGACTGCGCACGTCTGCCGAGCTCGACAATGAGAGGGACGACGCGTTCGGCGAAGTCTTCGTAGTCCCCCGCCGTGTTGTAGACGTGCGTGGACAGACGCAGGAAGTCCTGGCCACGCATGCGCACGGGTTCTCGTCCATCATCTGGCGGAAGCCTGCCTGGGAGCGCTGGGCGATGAGAGGAACGGCGCCAAAGACCCGTGATTGAGGTGCCGGACACCATCACTGAGCGACCAGTCCGCTATCGCCGGCTCACCGTCCGGCGTAAGCACTGGCTCGGGCCGCACAACGTCTGCTGCCCCGCGGTGATCGGTGCTCACGACCGCCGCGCTTGGGCTGGTTGGTAGTCACTGGGTCATGCCACGCTGGGCGGCCCGGCGAAGTCGGCGAACCACATCTTGGTCTCGCCGTAACGCCGCTCCCCTGCCCCCTCGAACCCCGGCGGCCACCGCGGTTCGGGAGAGCGAGCCGATCTCTCGACCACCACGAGTGCGTCAGGACTGAGCCATTCATGGGTCACCAGGAGCCTGAGCACGTCCCCCAGCGCCTCCTCGGTGACGTCGTACGGCGGGTCGACCAGAACCAGATTGCAGCGCGCCTTCTCGGAGACAGGACCGGAGAGCAGCGCCCGTTCCACCGTGTCGGCCCTGACCCCGACGTCGACGCCGGGCAGGTCGAGGTCGGCGATGTTCTTGCGGATCACGGCGACGGCAGCCCAGTCGGACTCGACCAACAGGACGCTCGTCGCCCCCCGGCTTGCGGCTTCGAGCCCGAGTGCCCCCGAACCGGCATACAGGTCAAGGACCTTCGCGAGGTGAACGGCGTCGAGGTGCTCGAGCCGTGAGAACAGCGCCTCGCGCACCCGGTCGCTGGTCGGACGTGTGCCGCTACCGGGCGGTGTGTGTATCCGGCGGCCACCAGCCAGCCCGGAGATGATGCGCGTCATCGGCACTTCACCCTCGCTCCAGATAAGCGGCTTGTTCCTCGTCGAGGGCTGAGTCGATCACCTTGCGCAGATCGAGGTGCCGCTCAAGACCCGGATCGGCAGTGACGATGGCGAAGGCGTCCTCGCGTGCCTGCAGGATGAGATCCTCGTCGCGCAGAAGGCGCAGGAGTCGTAGCTGCGACTTACCGCCGCTCTGACGCGCCCCAAGGACATCCCCCTCCCTGCGATGCTCCAGGTCGAGCCGGGCCAGGGCGAAGCCGTCGTTCGTGGCGGCGACGCTGATCAGCCGCTGCTGGACGGCTTCGGACTCGGTCTCGGTCACCAGCAGGCACAGTCCGGTCGATGTGCCACGACCGACCCGGCCCCTGAGCTGGTGCAGCTGTGAGATGCCGAAGCGGTCGGCATCCATGATGACCATGACGGTGGCGTTGGCCACGTCCACACCCACTTCGATGACGGTCGTGGCCACGAGGATGTCGATCGCGCCCGCAGCGAAGGACTGCATGGCCTCGTCTTTGTCCTCGGAGGACATTCGACCGTGCAGGGTCGCGATCCGCAGTCCGGCGAGCGCCGGGTTGTCGCGCAGCTCGGCCTCCATCTCGAGGACGCTGCGCAGCTCACGAGTCGAGGGCTGTGCCGACTCGTCCTCGGCGAAGGCGACCTCGACGTCCTCGTCCGACCAGTCCCCTTTGGTGGCAACGGATCCCGGCTCAGAGTCCACCTCGGAGTCGCCGATCCTCGGACACACGACATAGGCCTGGTGCCCGGCACGAACCTCTTCGGCGACTCGCTCCCACGTGCGCTGGAACCAGCGGGGGTTGCTGACCACATGCGTCGCGATCGGGGAACGTCCCTTGGGCAGCTCAGTGAGGGTGGACGTCTCCATGTCGCCGAACACCGTCATGGCGACCGTGCGCGGGATTGGCGTCGCGGTCATGACCAATACGTGTGGGGACTGCTTGCCCTTGCTGCGCAACGCATCCCGCTGCTCGACGCCGAAACGGTGCTGCTCATCGATGACCACGAGGCCCAGATCGAAGAACTGGACGTGTTCCTGGATCAGGGCGTGGGTGCCGATGACGATGCCCGCATCACCCGAGGCCGCATCCAGCAAGGACTTGCGCCGTATGCCGGCCGGCTGGCTCCCGGTCAGCAGCGTCACCCGGGTGCCGATCTCGCTGCCGCCGAGCATGCCACCCTCGGCGAGGTCGCCAAGCATCGACGTGATCGAACGGAAGTGTTGTGAGGCAAGGACTTCGGTGGGTGCCAGGAGCGCGGTCTGTCCGCCTGAGTCGATGACCGAGAGCATCGCGCGCAAGGCGACGACGGTCTTGCCCGATCCGACCTCGCCCTGCAACAACCGGTGCATCGGGTGCTCGTTGGCCAGGTCCTTGGCAATCTCGGCGCTGACCTCGTGCTGACCCGCGGTCAGCTCGAACGGCAGACGGGCGTCAAAGGCTTCGAGCAGGCCACCGGCGATGGGGAGTCGCGGCTTCGTCTGCAGTCCCTCACCCGCTATCCGGCGTTGGGCGAGAACGGTCTGGACCGTGAATGCCTCGTCGTACCTGCGGCGATACCTGGCCCGCGAGACGTCCTTGTCCGTGGACGGCTGGTGCAACAACCGGTACATGGACATGAGGTCGACCAGACGGCGCCGTGTGCGGACGTCGGGCGGCAGGTGGTCCGGAACCTCGTCCAGGGAGGCGAGCACGATCTGAACCACCTTGGCGACCTTCCACGAGGGCATGGGCTTGCCGGCAGGCAGATAGATCGGTTTGAGGCGCCCCATGTGTTCTTCGACCGCCGCGTCCTCGCGCTCAGGGGGGAAGATCTCGTAGTCCGGGTGAGTCAGCTGCCAGGTGCGCTGGTAGCGCCCGACGATCCCCGAAAACAGGCCCAGCGCGCCCGGCACCAGCCTGTCCTCGTGCCCGTAGGCGCTGAAGAACGTCAGGTCGAGCTCGTGGGTGCCATCGGTGATGGTGGCGTTGAGCATCCGGCCCTTGCGCTGACGCATCGGGCGCGTCGTGGCGCGGTCCACCCGGGCCACCACCGTCACGTCCTCGCCCTCGACCAGGCTGGACAGGTCGGTCAGCTTGCCGGGCTCGAAGTACCGACGGGGAACGAAGTCGAGCAGGTCGCCGACGGTGTGGAGGTTGCGGTGCTTGGCCAGAGGGCTGGCCGTGGGCTTGCCGACGACCTGACCCAGCGGCGTGGACAGATCTGCCACGTCACTCCACCCCCAGAAGCAGCGCATAGGTCGGTTGCCCACCGTCGATGATGCTGACCTCGACGTCGCGGCCACCCTCTCGCGCCGAGGCGGCGACCGCGGACGAGAGCTCCGGCCCCGCGCCGGCGCCGCTGATCAGCGTCAGCAGCTCGCCACCGCCGGCGAGCATTCGGGCAACCACATCCGCTCCGACCACGGCAAGATCCTGGCCGATGGCGACGACATCACCGTCGACCACGCCCAACACGTCGCCCGGGTGACACCAGCCGGCGCTCGTCTGTGCTTCCTTGCTGGCCAGCGTGACTGCTCCGTATCGGGTCGCCGCGGCCGCACCGCTCATGGCAACCAGGTTGTTCTGGACGCTGGCGGCGGGCTCGAACACGGCGAGCGCCGCGATGCCCTGGACAGCCGACCGCGACCGCACAACATGCACCTCGATGCCTGCGTCGGCGGCTGCCGAGGCTGCCACCTCCGCCGCCAGCAAGGTGTCGGCGTCGTTGGGCAGCACGAGCACGAACCGCGAGCGGGCTGAGCGAATGGCATCGAGCACCTGACCGGCGGAGACACGCAGGCCCGGTGCGGGGAAGACCACCACCGCGCCGGCTGTGTGGAACAGGGTGGCCAGGCCTTCGCCGGCCGCGCAGGCCACGACCGCGACCCCGCCGGACTTTGAGGGCATCGTCCTCATCCGGTGCAGGTCGCCGAAATGTGTGACCGCGATGCGATGGGGTCGTCCCGCCTGGATGCCGGCCTCGATGGCCGCACCAACGTCGTCGACATGCACGTGCACGTTCCAAAGATCCTCAACCCCGACGACCAGGACCGAGTCGCCGATGGCATCCAGCCGCTCACGGAGTCCGGACACGGCGGCCTCTGAGCTGTCCGAGAGCAGATACATGACCTCGTATGCCGGCCCGCCCCAGTCAGGCTGGGCGTGGTCACCCGCACGGTGCCCAGCCGATCCGGGGTGAGCCGCAGAACCGGGTGCGAGGGACGTTGCGGGCGCCGCATGCTCCAGGCGCGGGTCGGGCGCCAGCTCGCCGGCGATGACACGCTCAAGGGCCTCGAGCACCAGCACATAGCCCATCCCTCCGGCGTCAACCACACCGGCACGGGCCAGGCTCGGCAGCTGGGCGGTGGTGTCGGCCAGTGCCAGTCTTGCCGCAGCCAGCGAGGCGTGCGCGACGGCATACAAGTCGGCGCCTGTTGCCGCGGCCAGCTCGGCGGCGTTGGCAGCGGCGGCGGCCACGGTCAGGATCGTGCCTTCGACCGGCCGGCTCACGCCGGCGTAGGCATGGTCGCTGGCGCGGCGCACGGCCACTGCCAGGGTCGGCCCGTCGATGCCGCCCACGCCGTCACCACCCGTCGTCGCCTCCGCGACGACCTCGCTCAGACCCCGGACCAGCTGGCTGAGAATGACGCCCGAGTTCCCACGGGCGGCGAGCAGGGTGGCTCGCGCCAGAGCCGCGGCGTCACCGGCCAGGGTCGACGCCAGTGCCGGGGCCGAGCCCGGAGAGGCCTCCCGCGCGGCCTCGAGTGCGGAGTCGAGCGTCATGTAGAGGTTCGTCCCGGTGTCACCGTCGGGAACCGGAAAGACGTTGACATCGTCGATCTCAGCCCGGTGGGCGGCGAAGGCGGCACGAGTGGCCATCGCCCAGCGCCGGGCCGCACGGGCATCAAGACGCTCCAGCCGACTGCTTTCCCCGCCCACGCGCACCACCTCTCCTGTCTGCCGAGAGGCTAGCGCCCGCGCGCCGTCATCCACGCATGTTCGCCCGCGTGCCCGACTCGCCCATTTTGGCGCAGACCACTGACTCGGCTACTCTTTACCGGTTCCCCGTGGTTGGTGCGTTCTCTCTGTAGGTGCGTGTTGTCTGCCTGCCTCAGGGGCCTCGATCTGTCCATGGCAATACGCTGTGCATGGAACAAACGCCAGCACCCCATCGAACTCAGGAGAAACCCGTGGCTGCCAACTGCGACGTCTGCGGCAAGGGACCGAGCTTCGGTCACAGCATCTCGCACTCACACCGTCGCACCAAGCGTCGCTGGAACCCCAACATCCAGCGCATCAAGGCTCTGGTCGGTGTTGCGGGTGTGACCCCGAAGCGTCTCAATGTCTGCACGTCATGCCTCAAGGCCGGCAAGGTCAAGCGCTAAGCACAATCTGCGCATTGCCCCTGCAATGCTTTCCAACGAATGCTTCCGAAGCCGACCTCCTCACCGAGGTCGGCTTCGCTGTCTGCGGTTGAGGTCCGTCTGCGGCTGAGGTCTGTGGACCGAGGGTCTGGGGCTGAGACGCCTCAGCCTCGCCTGAGACACCTCAGCCCCTGAAGTGATCCCAGCCGCGCCCGTCCACCGACTCACCGCGCAGTCGCACTCCAGATCCGGCCACCACCTGGCCGATCTGTCGCCAACCGTCGGGTAACCCGACCAGCGGCGGAAAACACGCGAGCAGCGAGTGCTCCTCACCGCCCTCGACCACGCTGCGCCACGCGTCATCAGCCCCCACCACCTGCTGCAGCGGCGCCACATCACCGGCAAGCTGCAGATCGTCGAGCTCGATCCCAACCCCGCTGGCCCTGGCCAACCGTCCGGCGTCGCGGCCCAGTCCGTCGCTGATGTCGAGCATCGCCGTGGCCCCCGCCCGCGCAGCCACGGGTCCCTGCTCGTACGGCGGCCGCGGACGTCGGTGGTAGTCCACCAGCCCGGGTGCACGCACAGCTTGATCACGCTGCAACAGCAACAAGCCCGCGGCAGAGTGACCCAAGCTGCCACACACCGCGAGGACGTCGCCCGCCTGCGCGCCGGAACGGCATACGGGATGGCGGCCTTCGCAGTCCCCCAGTGCCGTCACCGACACCACGAGCACGCCCCTCGGTGCGGACGAGAGGTCACCGCCCACCACCGGCACGCCAACTTCGTCGGCTGCATCGGCCAATCCCACGGTGAAGTCCCGGACCCATGCCAGCGAAGTCCGGGGATCCGCGATCAGGGTCACCAGCAGACCGCTGGGCACACCTCCCATGGCGGCGATGTCGGCAAGGTTCTGGGCCACCGTCTTGGCGCCCACATCCGCGCCCGTCGACCACTCGTCCAGCCAGTCGCGGCCCCGAACCATCGCATCCGTCGTGACCAGCACCGACCCATGGGGGGTGCTCAGCAGGGCGGTGTCGTCGCCGGGCCCGATCATGACCGCGGGTCCCCCGGGCAGAAGCGGGAAGATCGTTGCCAGCAGCTCGTCCTCGCCGAGGTCGGCAAGCGTGGGCCCCGCGGGTTCTGTGCGTTCGACCGACATGTGACCTCCCCGGTGGGACAACCGTGGCTTCGCACGGTAGCGTCTGCACAACCGGATCCATAAACACTCCGGTCTCTTGAATACCGTTCATCTCGGAGCCAATCGCTCCGGTCTCGTTCCCTTGGAGGCGTCGTGGTGGTCCAGGCCTACGTCCTGATTCAATCCGAAGTTGGCAGAGCGGCGCTGGTCGCCGAGGCAATCGGGAAGATTGCCGGCGTCACCATGGCCGAGGACGTGACGGGCCCATACGACGTCATTGCCCGCGTCGAAGCCCGCACGGTTGACGAGCTTGGCAAGCTGGTCATCGCCAAGATCCAGGATGTCCCCGGCATCACCCGCACGCTGACCTGCACGGTCGTGCACGTCTGAGCGCAGCACCGAGGTGCTGCCTGTTCGGGTTGGCGCGGTTGTCCTCATGCTCGGGGGTCTGGCCGCATGCTCGTCTTCCATAGACGTGGCGACGCCAGCTGATGCTGGGTCCGCAGCCTGTCGTTCGGCTGCCGATCATTGGCCCAAGACCGTGGGTGGGCAGTCGCTCCGGACAACGTCATCCTCATCCGATGCCGTGCGCGCCTGGGGAGATCCTGCGATCATCGCCCGTTGTGGGGTGGCCCCCATCGGCCCGACCACAGATCAGTGTCTGTCGGTCAGCGGCGTCGACTGGGTGGCACATCAGCTCACTGACGGCGTGCGTTTCACAACCTATGGCCGATCACCGGCGATCGAGGTCCTCGTGCCCAGCGACTACAAGCCCGAACCCTTGCTGCTGCCCGCATTCGGTGCGGCGGCGGCGGTCATCCCCCAGGGCGAACACCGCTGTCAGTAGAACGTCACGCGGGAGAACGTCACGCGGGCGACGATCAGCGAAGGCCGGTACGCCGTGCCAGGGCCAGCTGGATCAGCTCGTCGATCAGCTCGGGATAGCCCAGCCCGGAGGCCGCCCACATCCGGGGGTACATCGACAGCGGGGTGAAGCCGGGCATGGTGTTGATCTCGTTGATGATCACGTCGCCATGCTCGGTGTAGAAGCAGTCCACCCTGGCCAGCCCCTCACAGCCGGCAGCCTCGAACGCAGTCGCGGCAACCCGCCGTATCTCGTCTGACACGTCAGCCGGCAACCGCGCAGGGCAGGAGAGCACGACATCGGACTCTGCGAGGTACTTGGCATCGAAGTCGTAAAACTCGTGACCCTTGACGACCTCGATCTCTCCGACCTCGCTCGTCCGGACAGCGGCGCCAGCGCGGCCCTCCAGGACCGCGCACTCGATCTCTCTGCCGACGATGGCAGCCTCGACGATGACCTTGGGGTCATACCCGCGGGCGAACTCGATGGCCGCCCGCAAGTCCGACGGCCCGGACACCTTGGTGATGCCCATGCTCGATCCGGCGCGAGCCGGCTTGACGAAAACGGGCCAGTCGAGTGAAGCCACGGCATCCATCGATGCCAACGGATCACGCTGCCACTCGCGATCGGTGATCACGACGTACGGGCCGATCGGAAGACCGTGCCCTGCGAAGATCACCTTCATGTAGTGCTTGTCCATCATCACGGCGGACGCGAGCACACCCGACCCGACATAGCGGATGTCGGCCAGCTCCAAGAGACCCTGGATCGTGCCGTCCTCGCCGAAGGGGCCGTGCAGCAACGGAAACACCACGTCAACCTCGGCCAGCGCCCTGGGCGGCGCTCCCGGCTCCAGGATGCTCAGCGACCGCTCCGTGATGCTCTGCGGCATCATCACCCCGGCGCCTGAACCGTCGACCTCCGGAACGTGTCCGGCTGACAGCTCGAGCGCGCCGGTATCACCGGACTCCAGGACCCATCGACCGTCTTTCGCAATGCCGATGGGCAGGACGTCGTAGACGTCACGGTCGATCGCCTGCATGACCCCGGCGGCCGTGGCGCAGGACACGGCGTGCTCGGAGGAACGGCCGCCAAAGACGATTGCCACGGTGGGCTTGCGCTTCGGCGCACCCGTGGGCTCACTCATCGGCACGTGGTTGGGCGTTGGGCTGGAACTGTCGGTGTCGCTCATCGCCTGTGACCCTAAGCCCGACACGCGACCGACCGCGAATACGGTGTCCAGTTACGCATACGCTGAGCGCGTGGACCTGAATCACGAAGGCCTTGCCCCCGCATCGATCCTGGTCTCGGCCGGCCGGCAACCTCGCGTTCCGGGAGCCGGTCTCAATGCCCCTCTCGAGCTCTCCTCGACGTACATCGCCGACGGAACGGTCAACTACGCCCGCGCCGGCAATCCCACGTGGACCGCGTTCGAGGAGCTCCTTGGGGCGCTCGAGGGCGGATCGGCACTGGTCTTCTCCTCCGGCATGGCTGCCATCGCGGCCGCGCTGTCTCTCGCGTCAGAGGGCTCGGTGATCGTCGCTCCGACCCATGCGTACAGCGGAACCGGCTTGATCCTGGAGTCTCTCCAGAAGGCCGGTAGAGCCATCGTGCGGCGCGTCGACATCAGCAACGCCGCGACCGTGATCGCAGCACTGGAGGGTGCCGACCTCCTGTGGGCCGAGTCCCCCACCAACCCGATGCTCGAGGTAGCGGACCTGCCGCGCCTCTTTGACGCGGCACACGCTGTTGGCGCAATCGCCCTGTGCGACAACACCTTTGCCACTCCTCTGGTCCAGCAACCGCTGTCGATGGGCGCCGATGTCGTGGTGCACTCCGTCACGAAGTACCTCGCCGGTCACTCCGATGTCGTTCTCGGCGCCACCGTCACGGCAGACACCGACAAAGGGCGCGAGCTCCAGGATGCTCTGGCCCAGCATCGCCTGATCCACGGGGCGATCGCCGGTCCGATGGAGACCTGGTTGGCACTGCGGGGAATGCGGACCATGCACCTGCGGGTCGAGCGTTCCAGTGCCAACGCCGCCGAGCTGGCCGACCGGCTGCAAGGCCATCCCGGCATCGAACGAGTGCGCTACCCGGGCTTCGGCTCGATCATCGCGATCGACGTACGCGGTGGTTCTGCAGGGGCCGAGATTGTTGCCGCGCAGGTCCGTCTGTGGACCCACGCGACCAGCCTCGGTGGTGTCGAGTCCCTCATCGAACGCCGCCGCCGACACCGCTCAGAAGCATCGACCGTCCCTGACAACCTGCTCCGCCTCAGTGTCGGCGTCGAGGACATCGAGGACCTCTGGCGCGATCTGGCCGCCGCACTGACCCACGTCAGCCCTTCGCACTGATCCCGAGCAGAGTCACGTGGTCTCAGCCTTGCGGGCGCGGGACAACAGCATGTCGGCAACGCGATCGGGCGTGCGGCCCTCATGCACCACGGCAGCAACATTCTCGATGATCGGAACGTCGATGCCGTGATGGCGCGCCAGCTCCAGGATGGACTGGCAGGACTTCACGCCCTCGGCTACTTGTGTGCTCGCCGCCACGGCCTCCTGGACGGTCATGCCACGGCCAAGCTTCACGCCAAACGTGTGGTTGCGCGACAGCGGGGACATGCACGTGGCGATCAGGTCGCCGACTCCTGCAAGACCCAGGAAGGTCGCTGGATCGGCCCCCATGGCCACACCTAGTCGCACGGTCTCCGCCAGCCCCCGCGTGATGAGCGTGGCCTTGGTGTTGTCCCCCATGCCCATGCCCTCGGCCATGCCGACCGCCAGGGCTATGACGTTCTTGACCGCACCCCCGAGCTCGGTGCCGACGACATCGGTGTTGGTGTACGGCCGGAAATACGGCGCCGCACAGGCAAGAGCCACCCGCTCAGCCATGGACTCATCGATGCACGCCACCACCGTGGCCGCCGGTTGCTTGGCAGCTATCTCCATAGCCAGGTTGGGTCCCGACACCACGACGATGCGCTCCGGCGCGACACCACCCACCTCGGCGATGACCTCGCTCATCCGCTTGGTCGTGCCCAGCTCGACGCCCTTCATCAGGGACACGACGGCGCCCTGACGCGGCAGGAAGTCGGTCCACTGGCCCAAGTTGACCCTCAGCGTCTGCGACGGGACCGCCAGGACCACGACGCCGACGCCCTCTGCGGCTTCCCTGGGGTCTGTGGTTGCCCAGATCGACTCGGGCAGAGTGAGATCCGGGAGATAGCCACTGTTGACGTGCGACTGGTTGATCTCCGCGACCAGCTCGGCCCGTCGCCCCCACATCCGGACCTGAGATCCGGCATCGGCGAGGACCGCGGCGAACGCCGTGCCCCAGCTGCCCGTGCCAAACACAGCGACTCGTGTCATGAAAACTCTCCATTCGTCGGACCCGTGGCCTTGGCGCGGCGCAGCTTGTGGGGATTCCCGATCTCCGCAACGCCTGCGGTGCGAGTGTCGAAGCGGATCGCTGGAGCCTTCTCGCCCCGGAGCGTCTCGAGCTGGCGCGTGATGGCGTCCAGGATCCGGTTCGTGGCCTCTCGCAGGGTCGCGTTGTCGAGGGGCTTGTCGTACAGGTCGCTGAGGTCCACGGGTGGTCCTGCGAGCATCCGCATGGTCTTGCGCGGAAACAGGTGTAGCTCGCGCGCATACGGTCGCTGGATCTCCTGTGGCCCCCACTGCGCCACCGGAATGACGGGGCATCGTGTGGTCAGGGCCACGCGGGCCGCGCCGGTCTTGCCCGTCATGGGCCAGATCTGCGGATCGCGCGTCAGGGTGCCCTCCGGAAAGATCGGAACGCACTTGCCGTTGTTGACCGCCGCGACAGCGGCCGAGAACGCTTCCGCAGCATGACTGGTGCCGCGCGCGACCGGGATCTGCTGTGCCGCGGTCAGAAGCCTGCCGATGACCGGGATCTCAAAGACCCCCGACTTGCCCAGGAAGAACGGCGGCTGCCCGTTGTCGTAGAGGAAGTGGGCGAACGTGAACGGGTCGACATACGAGATGTGATTCGGACAGACCACGAATCCACCGCTGGAC
Organism: Dermatophilaceae bacterium; assembly: GCA_035654835.1. Classification (GTDB taxonomy): domain Bacteria; phylum Actinomycetota; class Actinomycetes; order Actinomycetales; family Dermatophilaceae; genus UBA4719. The sequence goes on from DASRVZ010000177.1 coordinate 46,996, forward strand.
GGGAAGTTCTCGGCGCCCCTCCAGTCCCGTCGGGTCACCAGCATCAGCAGCACGCGCAGGAACATGGCGATGCCACGGTATGACCTCGGCAGACGCCGATCTGGTCGAGTTCGTCGCACCGACGCTCCGCTCTGCTGCTCTGGGTTCCTCGCAAGGCCTGGGTGCCCTGCAAGACCATCATCCACACGGTGGCGACCTGGTTGGCCGCCATCTTCGTCGCAGCAACGGGTCGGTGTCGAGGCGAGCACGCCGGTGCTGACACGATCAGCTCAATGTGCTCCCTCGATATCGACCACTGGCGGGTGATCGTCCCGGTCAAGGGCCAACTGTCCGCCAAGACACGTCTGCATCCGCCTGCGGGCGTGGCGCGGGCCGATCTGGCGCATGCGCTGGCCCTGGACACCCTCACAGCAGCTCTCTCCTGTGTGACCCACGATCACCTCATCGTGGTGACCTCCGACGAGCTCACGGCCACCTTCGTACGAGATCAGGGTGCGACCGTCGTTGCCGACCTGGGCAACGGCCTGAACGCCGCCGTTGCCCAGGGCATCGAGTACGTCCAGCGGGTCCTGGGCCCGGGTCCGACAGCGGTCCTGCTCGGCGACATCCCTACCTTGCGCCCCGAGGACCTTGCCGGCACGCTGTCGAAGTGCGCGATGCACCCGCGGGCCTTTGTCCCCGACGCGTCAGGCACCGGGACGGTGCTGCTCAGTGCGCTGACCCCACACGACCTTCAGCCGAGGTTTGGCCCCCACTCCGCACGCGAGCACGGGCGCAAGCACATACGGCTGGATCTGGACATTCCCGCACTGCGCACCGACGTAGACGATGACGAGACGCTGCGCCAAGCGCTGGCGATCGGAGTCGGAAGGCATACCGCGGCCGCGCTGCACCAGGCTCGGGGGTAGCCTGACGCCATGCAAGCCAGTGTTCACCGATACGACGATGAGAGCGGCTCGGGCAGCGTGTTGCTTGATGACGGCCGCGAGATTCCCTTTGACGGCAACGTTCTCGATTCCAGTGGCCTCCGTCTCCTGCGTCCCGGCCAGCGCGTCAGCATCGAGATGTCCGCGACCGCGTTGACGCGCCTGTGGATCGTCGGCATCGGCGACACGGAACCCATTCGCTGACTGGACCAGCACAGCACGCACACGAAGGGTCGGCACCAACAGGTGCCGACCCTTCGCATGCAGGTACGTCGCGCGTCAGCGCCTCCTGATGGCTTTCTTCGCCACAACCTTTTTGGCGACCTTCTTGGCGGGAGCGGCCTTCTTGGCTGCGACCTTCTTGGCGACCTTCTTGGCAGGAACGGCCTTCTTGGCCGCGACCTTCTTCACGGCCACCTTCTTCACGGCGACCTTCTTGGCAGGAGCGGCCTTCTTCACTGCAACCTTCTTCACGGCGACCTTCTTCACTGTGGTTTTCTTGGCAGCAGCGGCCTTCTTGACCGCGGCCTTCTTGACGGCAGCCTTCGCCGGAGCGGCTCGCCCGCCGGCGGCAGCAGTCTTGGGGAGCTCGCGTGGGTCTGCGACCACCTTGCGGAACTTGGTGCCGGCCTTGAACTTCGGGACGGCGGTCTTCTTGATCTTGACGCTCGCGCCGGTGCGCGGGTTGCGACCGGTCCGTGCCGCGCGCACTATCTTTTCGAACGTACCGAAGCCGGTGATGCCGACCTTGCCGCCCTTGGCGACCTCGCGGATGATGACGTCGAGCATGGCCTCGACCGCATCGGCCGCAGCCTTCTTGCCGCCAAGACGACCCTCGAGGGCTTCGATCAGTTGTCCCTTGTTCACGTCTTCCCCTCCAGAGGAATTTTCGCCGAGCCCCTTGCCCGGCGGTTGGGCGGCCGGGCCAACGCCCGACTTGTGAACGACGTTAGAGCCACAAACACTCGACGTCCACAACCACGCGTATTGGAATCGTTGTGTCGTAACGCCTTTGGGTCTTTCCATATCTTGCAGGAAGGCATGTCACCAGCCATGTCTGGTGTCGCAACCCGTCCCGGGACAGCGAAGGCAAAGCGCGAGCGTATTCAACGAATCGCTATAATTCACAACACTATTCAGAGGCTGAGATCAAGTCGCAGACCCACGCTCAAGGCATCGAGGGCGATTGCCGAATCGCTCGAGGGGACGCCGAAGGGGCGTCCGCACGCCACGGCCGCCCCTCATCAGAAAGGAAAGAAAAGTGTTGGCGGCCCCGGTCTGAGCCCTGACTTCGGCGTTTCAGACGTCGATCGTCGTCGGCTTGTATGAAGGCCGTTTCGACTCGAAAGCAGATACCTCGGCCTCATGTCGCAAGGTCAGACCGATGTCGTCCATCCCTTCGAGCAACCTCCATCGGGTGTAGTCATCCACCTCGAAGGTTGCCGCGATGCCCTTGGCAGTAACGGTCTTGAGTCGAAGATCCACAGTGATCTCGGCGCCCGGTTCGCTTTCGAGAAGCTCCCAGATGAGCTCGACGTCGTCTTGGTTCACCTGAGCCGTGAGCAGTCCCGATTTGCTGCTGTTGCCGCAGAATATGTCGGCAAATCTCGACGAGATCACGACCCGGAATCCGTAGTTCATCAAGGCCCACACCGCGTGTTCGCGCGAGGATCCCGTCCCGAAGTCAGGACCGGCGACCAGGACCGACCCGGCGACATACAGCGGGTCGTTCAGGACAAACCCTGTGTCCTTGCGCCATGCGGCAAAGAGACCGTCCTCGAATCCGCTGCGGGTCACGCGTTTGAGGTACTCGGCGGGGATGATCTGGTCCGTGTCGACGTTGCCGCGGCGCAGCGGCACACCGACGCCGGTGTGGGTCGTGAACGTGTCCATCGCGATGACTCCTCAGTTCCTGGGTCGGTGCCTGGGTCGGTGCCTGGGTCGGTTGACCGGGTTGGTTTCGGCTCAGAGATCGGCCGGACTGGACAGCGTTCCTCGCACGGCGGTGGCCGCAGCCACCAGCGGGCTCACCAGGTGGGTGCGGCCACCCTTTCCCTGGCGCCCTTCGAAGTTGCGGTTGGAGGTCGATGCACTGCGCTCCCCCGGAGCGAGCTGGTCGGGGTTCATGCCCAGGCACATCGAGCATCCGGCGAGACGCCATTCGGCCCCCGCTTCACTGAAGATCTTGTCCAGGCCCTCTGCCTCGGCCTGAAGCCGCACCTTGGCCGAACCGGGAACGACGAGCATCCGTACGCCGCTGGCGATCGTGTTGCCCTTGATGACAGCAGCCGCGGCGCGCAGGTCCTCGATCCGTCCGTTGGTGCAGGAACCGACGAAAACGGTGTCGACCCGAATCTCCTTGAGAGGGGTGCCGGCAGTCAGGCCCATGTACTCCAGGGCTCGTCTGGCGTTGGCCCTGTCGGACTCAGTGTCGAAGGACTCAGGGTCGGGGACCCTGGCCGAAAGAGGCAAGCCCTGGCCCGGGTTGGTGCCCCAGGTGACGAACGGCGACAGCTCGCCGGCTTCAAGACGGATCTCGGCGTCAAAGATCGCGTCGTCGTCGCTACGAAGTTCTGACCAGTTCGCGACCGCTGCGTCCCAGTCGGCGCCACGTGGAGCGCGTGGGCGACCCTGCAGGTAGTCGAAGGTGGTCTGGTCGGGAGCGATCATGCCCGCACGCGCGCCGGCCTCAATCGACATGTTGCACACCGTCATCCGCGCCTCCATCGAGAGCGCCTGGATCGCCGTGCCGCGAAACTCGATCACGTAGCCCTGGCCGCCTGCGGTGCCGATCTTGGCAATGACCGCTAGGACGATGTCCTTCGCTGTCACGCCCTCGGCCAGCTCGCCATCGACAGTGACGGCGAGAGTCTGAAAAGGCTTCAGGGCCAACGACTGTGTGGCCAGAACATGCTCCACCTCGCTGGTGCCGATCCCGAAGGCCAGTGCCCCGAAGGCACCGTGGGTGGACGTATGGCTGTCGCCGCAGACGATCGTCATGCCCGGCTGGGTCAGGCCAAGCTGGGGGCTGACGACGTGCACGATGCCCTGGTCGACGTCGCCCATCGGGAAGAGCTTGACGCCGAACTCGGAGCAGTTACGACGGAGGGTCTCCACCTGGGTCCTGCTCACCGGGTCCGTGATGGGCCCAGGAGTGGTCGGAACGTTGTGATCTTCGGTGGCCAGGGTCAGGTCGGGGCGGCGAACGGTACGGCTGGCCAGTCGCAACCCGTCGAACGCCTGGGGGCTGGTCACCTCGTGCAGCAGGTGCAGGTCGATGTACAGAAGGTCGGGCTCGCCCTCAGCCCGGCGCACCACATGTGCGTCCCACACCTTCTCGGCCAGCGTGCCTGCCATGAGTGACTCCTTCGTGATGACGAGCGACTTGACCCTGCCGACTGTGCTGTTCGTGTCCCGGTTCTGGGTCCCACAGTCTCGAGGTTCGCCCAGATCTTTCGGGCATGAACTTGCGTCTCAGGCTCTGAGACGGCAATATCATGCAATGGACAACTCTAGCGGAGTCGGCGTTCTGGACAAGGCCGCCATCGTTTTGGGCGCGCTCGAAGCCGGGCCCTCGACCTTGGCCCAGCTCGTCGGCGCCACCGGGCTCGCCCGCCCCACGGCGCATCGTCTCGCGGTAGCCCTCGAGCACCACCGCCTGGTGGCACGTGACATGCAGGGTCGATTCGTCCTCGGTCCCCGTCTCGCCGAGCTGGCCTCAGCTGCCGGCGAGGACCGCCTCCTGGCCGCCGCCGGTCCCGTCCTGGGTGCCCTGCGGGATCACACCCATGAGAGCGCACAGCTCTTCCGTCGCCAGGGCGACCAGCGCATCTGTGTGGCGGCAGCCGAGCGCCCCATGGGTCTGCGCGACTCGATCCCGGTCGGTGCCAGCCTGTCCATGCTCGCCGGTTCCGCGGCTCAGGTCCTGCTCGCCTGGGAAGAGCCTGACCGTATGCACCGCGGGCTCCAGGGCGCGAAGTTCAACCCCACCACCTTGTCCGGCGTCCGCCGCCGCGGCTGGGCTCAGAGCGTGAGCGAGCGCGAGTTCGGAGTCGCCTCCGTGTCGGCACCGGTTCGCAGCCCATCAGGTCGCGTCGTGGCCGCGGTGTCCATCTCCGGTGCGATCGAGCGCGTCTCCCGTCAGCCGGGTCGTCTGCACGCGGCGACCGTGGTCGCCGGCGCCAACAAGCTCACCGAGATCCTGCAGCGGGCTCAACAGCAGCAGGCCTGACACCGGACATGAGAAAGATCCCCGCCCTATGCACAGGACGGGGATCTGATCGGTAGCCCCGACGGGATTCGAACCCGCGCTACCGCCTTGAGAGGGCGATTCAGCTATCGTTGGCAATGCATGATCATGCCCTAAAGTGTTGGAAACAAAGGGCTTTGGCGTTAGACAACGTTGACGCTCATCGGTCGTTTACGGCTGGCATGTGTACCCAATGTGTACCCGTCAAGGATCCTGTGTCGCTGCCTACGCATCTTGACAACCGCCCGATCGCACCCGAAGGCGGATCCAGTTGCGGAGTACCTGGCCGCCGAGGCGGAATAGGACGCTCGCTCTTCGCGTGCAGAAGTTTCGACGTGGCGCGGCTCCCATCTTCAGTAGCACAAGTGCTACCATGAGCCCATGACGAAGGCAGGACTGCGGGAACTCCGCCAGCACGCAAGCGATCTCGTGCGCCGGGCTGAGCGTGGTGAGACGGTGACGGTGACGGTGAGTGGCCGCGAGGTTGCCCAGCTGGGACCACTGCAGCGCATGCAGTGGCGCACCTGGGACGACATAGTTGCTGTATTCGACGGCCCGTCTGACCATGACTGGGCCCACGACCGTGACTTGGTCGACCATGGGGTCAGCGACCCGTTCGCCAAATGAGGAGCATCCTCGACACGAGTGTCCTTCTGGGACCAAATCCTGGTGCAATTCAGGGAGAGATAGCCATCAGCACCGTCTCGCTGGCGGAGTTGCATTTCGGGGTTTTGGTCGCCCGGTCTGACGACATCCGCGCCACCCGTTTGCGACGACTGGCGACAATCGAGCAGACGTTCCAGGCTCTGCCGATTGACGCAACCGTTGCGCGAGAATATGGGCGGCTTGCGGCTGCCGTCGTGGCGGCAGGTCGGAAGCCACGAACCCGATCTCTGGACCTATTGATAGCTGCAACTGCGTCAGCAAACGACGCTCGGCTCTACACCCGGAACCCATCAGATCTTGTTGGACTCGAAGACCTCCTTGAGATCGTCAGCATCCGCTGAAGATCGGTCGACAGACCAGAGCGAGCCGGCAATGCGGCATGAGTGCGTTGCCTCTGAGTGATCCCTGACCGAGCCAAACCCCTTCGGCCTATGCGTCTTGCTTATGGCCGTAGCGCTGACGGGCTGCTTCGCCGGAGGTTCCGACCAGCGAGCCGATGAACGCCCAGGAGTAACCGTGTTCGCGCGCGTGTTTGACCGCGTCTCTGATCGAGCGTTCGGCATCCGATCGCGACAGCACAGCTCGGCGAAGTTCGGCGAACACCGCCGGGTCGCGTTCGTCTGTGGCTGATGGTTCGTAGTCCTCGAAACGCTTGGCGAGTTCATCGGCGTGGTCGAGGATGTCTTTGATGGTGCGTGGCATTCTCATCACCTCAGGAATTTCTCGCGTGCTCTCATCGCGTGGACGATGACCGCTGCCGAGACACCGTCGACGACACCGATCTCGTAGATGATGGCCGCGAGGTTGGCCCCGATGACCATCGTGAAACCTTCGTCGAGGTCGCAGACCCGAATCGGGTTGGCGTACGCCTGCAGGGTGTCCTCGTCACTGACACCGTGCTTGCGCGCGCTTTCCGCGATGATCAGGACCCAGGCACACCCCGCGCTGTGTCCAGGACGGTGAATACAGCCGAGGGATACAATCGTTTACATGAGCGTCTACGACGACATGCCATCGCCTGGTGCTGGGCTATTGCGATACGCCCGGCTGAAAGCCGGTCTGAGCCAAACCGAACTGGGCAAGCGAGCCGGTGTGGCCAGGACCATGGTGTCGGCCTACGAGCATGACCGGCGTCAAGCGACGTTGCCGACGTTGATGCGACTCCTCAAAGCGGCGGGTTTCGAGCTGCACATGCAGCTGGCACCCTACGACGATCATGACGACGTGCTTCGAGAACTGGAGCAGCATCGATCGCCAGAAGAGCGCCAGAGATGGGAGGACTACCAACGCGCGCGTGTCGCGAAGGATCGCGCGGCCGTGTCGGCCGCTTTGCGAGCCCGGAAGACGACCAAGGTGCCAGTGTGAACGACGATCGCTTCGACCCGCTCAAGATCGTCCAAGCATTCAACCACCGCGGCGTCGAGTACGTCGTCATCGGCGGGTACGCCGGCGAACTGCATGCTGCCGCGGTGCCTCCGACCCGCGACATCGACTTCACGCCCCGCGCCACGGCCGAGAACCTCAGTCGTCTCTCACAGGTACTCACTGATCTCGACGCCCGCATCCGTACCGAGGGGATACCCGACGGTCTCCCCTTCTCGCACGACGCTGCATCACTTGCCGCCGTTGGCGTTTGGAACCTCACCTGTAAGTTCGGTGAGCTCGACATCAGCTTCAAGCCATGTGGGACAGACGGCTACGAGGACTTGGTGCGCGCTGCCCTCAAAGTGGACATTCGAGGCGAGCAGATGCCCGTCGCCTCGTTGGAAGACATCATCCGGTCCAAGGAAGCCGCCGGCCGACCCAAAGACTTCACTGCCCTTCCTGCGCTGCAAGAGCGGCTCATCGCACAACAGGGCACCTCACCCGTTGAGCAGGCAGCAGCCATGGCCCTCCGGGCCGAGGAACGCCGGATTAGCGACCTAGCCAGTGGACCTCCTGGCACGCCACAGCGCGAGGCCACAGCCGTGAGAAGCCAGGCCGACCGACACATCGCCGAGTACCCGAAGTTGAGCCCACCGGGGCAGTCTGGCCCATCAATCGGCCGATAACCCGTTCAACCGATTTCCGACGAGTGTTTCTTGCTGTGGCGCGATTCACTATCTGAGCCAGAAGGCCCACCCGGCGGCAATAGAAGCGGACGTTTCGTGTATCCACCCGGGCCGGCATCGTCTCGCCTAGATTGCCCGACATGGAGGCCACGACCCGTCCGAAGCGCCTCTTAGGCCTGGTAATCCGCCTCGTCGCAGGCGGATCTTGCGCACCGCCAAGCTGAACATGGTTGGCGGGGCGGCGGTGCTGGGTAACTGCCGCGCTGCCGCAGGTCTGGCTGACGTTCCGCACTTCTCGATGTCGATATGGCCCCCCACTTTGGGGATCAGCTGTAGATGCTTGCTGGGATGTGTAGGAGGGCCAGGACCTGCTGTTGTAGCGGGGTGAGCTGGGGCTGGAAGGTCTGCACGATCTGGT
>DASRVZ010000178.1:0-4730 GCA_035654835.1 Dermatophilaceae bacterium
ACGCCCTGCGCCCGCTGCTGGACAACTCCCGGCGACTACGTGAACTCACCACCGAACTCGAAGCCCTCGCGCTCCAGCAGGTCAGAGACAACCCGACTCAACCCGACCCCTGACCGGCCTATCCGCGCGCGCTCTTAGTCGACATCCACAACACCTCAGATCAGAACGGGTGTTGCCACGACCGATTGAGCTCGCCATCCTCAAACGGCGATCGTCGGGGTCATGTTCCGGCTGGAAATCTCTTCTCAACCGGTCTCTAGGCGATCGGCGATGACCTCCTGTTCGCGGTCGTGGACGTCCGCTTCGACGAAGGTCCGCCATTGGTCTTGATCCGTTAGCCAAGTGCGCAGGGGGTCGGGGCGGTGCTCGTTGACCGAGCACTGGGTCCGCGCGCAGGCCTCGGCCAGTCGGTGCTCGATCTCGCGCAGGGCGCGGAACCAGTCGACCGCGCGCCACGGCAACGGTCGACCGGCTCCTGCACCACGCCCACGTCTGTCAGACCAGCGGCGAGTCGGTGCGCCTGTCCCAGGCCCTGGCCGGCCACGGAGTCACCCCACTGGGCGGCGCCCGATGAGCGCCAGCACCGACGCCGGCATCAGCGTCATCTACGAATGCCCCGAATGCGAAACCCGCTACCTCGACGAGCGCCGCTGCCCGGACTGCAACCTGTTCACCCGCCGCATCGGTCCGGGCGGATCCTGCCCACACTGCGACGAGCCCGTCGCCCAAACCGACCTGACCTGACCACATCAAGGAGAACGCAATGCCACACACCTGAACCAACGCCGTTGGTGGCCGCCACTGGGCAGATCCCATGGCCACCAGCGGGCAGTTTTCATGTCCGCCACTGGGCAGTTTCTACTGGCCATTGACAGGCAGACCCTGGTTCGAGACCGTAACGGTACAGGATCCGCTGGAATGGACCCTGAGGGGCTGCCATCCCGGGAGTCGCCTTACGGCAGCAGGGAAGGTGCACTGTGAACTCTCTGGTCTTGGCAGTCATCGGTGTGGCGATGATCCTGGCGGGGTACGTGCTCTACTCGAAGTTCCTCGCCAACAAGATCTACGCCCTCGACGACTCCCTTCCGACCCCGGCCCACCAGCTGGAAGACGGCGTCGACTACGTGCCCACCAACAAGTACGTGCTGTGGGGTCACCACTTCACCTCGGTCGCCGGCGCTGCACCCATTGTCGGCCCGGCCATCGCCGTCATCTGGGGCTGGCTGCCGGCATTCCTCTGGGTGACCATCGGCACGGTCTTCTTCGCCGGCGCGCACGACCTCGGATCGCTGTGGGCGTCGGTCCGCAACCGTGGGCAGTCGATGGGTGCCCTCTCGGGCCGCTACATCGGGGGGCGAGGACGCAACCTTTTCCTGGTCGTCATCTTCCTCCTGCTGCTCATGGTCAACGCAGCGTTCGCGGTCGTCATCGCTGGGCTGCTCGTCTCGACCCCGACCGCTGTCATCCCCACCTGGGGTGCACTGATCGTCGCAGTCCTCGTGGGCCAGGCGATCTATCGGCTGAAGTGGAGCCTGGGTCTCGTCTCGGTCGTGGGCGTCGTCGCCCTCTACCTCCTCATCTGGATCGGCGACCAGACGCCGCTGGCCCTCCCAGAGACGGTCATGGGTCTGCCTGACAACTCGGTCTGGATCATCCTGCTGTTCCTCTACGCCGGCATCGCCTCGATGCTGCCGGTCTGGGTGCTCCTGCAGCCGCGCGACTACATCAACGGTCTGCAGCTGTTCATCGCGCTGGGCATCCTCTACGGCTCGGTCCTGCTGGCCCGACCGGAGATCGTGGCCCCTGCCTACAACTCCAACGTCCCCGAGGGCACACCGAACCTGGTCCCACTGTTGTTCGTCACCATCGCCTGCGGCGCCATCTCCGGCTTCCATGGCATGGTCTCGTCGGGGACCAGCTCCAAGCAGCTCGACAAGGAGAGCGACGCCCGGTTCGTGGGCTACTTCGGTGCCGTCGGTGAGGGCCTGCTAGCGCTCGGGGCGATCATCGCCGCCACCGCAGGCTTCGCCACCCTTGCGGACTGGGAGGCTACCTACTCGGCCTTCGGCAAAGGCAGCGTCGGGGCGTTCATCGACGGGGGCGGCGCCATCATGCAGTCCGGACTGGGGATTCCGCAGTCGCTCTCGGCGACCATCCTGGCGACCACCGCGATCCTCTTCGCCGCCACGACCATGGACACCGGCGTGCGCCTGCAGCGGTTCGTCGTCCAGGAGATCGGCGACATCGCCGGTCTGCGCGTCGGCAAGAGCATCGCGACGTTCATCGCCGTCGGCATCGCCTTGGCGCTCACCTTCGGCTCCGGCGGGGACGGGTCCGGCGGACTGCTCATCTGGCCGCTCTTCGGCACGACCAACCAGCTCCTCGCCGCGCTGACCCTGTCTATCGTCGCGATCATGCTGATGCGCCGCGGCCGCACACCGCTGCCGGCGCTCATCCCCCTGGCGTTCGTCGGGGTGATGACGATCTACGCGCTGCTCATCCAGGTCGGGACGTTCTGGGACCAGCAGAACTGGCTGCTCCTCGGGCTCGACATCGTCATTCTCGTCGCCGCGATCTGGGTCTTCGTCGAGGCCATCACGGCCATGCGGAAGACGAGGGACTACGAGGGTGACGATGACGCCGAGCTGGCGGCGCTCTCCGGTCGCGAGCCGGTCGAGCACGTCGACGACCACCCGCCGCACGACTGACGGAGTCCGACCGGACTACCCTCGCGCTATGTCACACACCCGTCGCACCCCCCGCGGCCGCCTCGCCGAGGTGGCCGCGGGGCTGCGGGACTTCTATAGCGGGCCGTACCGGCGCACCTTTGCCCGGGCCCGGCAGGACGAAGACGACCTCTTCATGGTCATCGTCATGGCCGAGGCCCTCGGGGTGCCCAACCCGGCGAGCTACTACACCATCGAGTTGCTGCCGGTCATCTACGAGCAGTTCCACGACTGGCATCGTCGGATGGGCATGGACCGCTCTCCTCTCGATCACTTCTCCTGCTGCTGAAGTGCGCATGACCCATCCGCTCACCGACCTGACCGCCGACCGTGACGTCCTCTTCGTCGGGGGTAAGGGGGGCGTCGGCAAGACTGCCGTCGCCTCCGGGCTCGCGCTGGACCGGGCCCGTCAGGGACGACCCACCCTCGTGGTGTCCACCGACCCTGCGCACAACCTCGGCCACCTGTGGCAGCGGGTGATCGGCGACGACCCGGTCGAGCTCGTTCCCCTGCTGCACGGGCTGGAGATCGACCCACGGCGGACGACCGAAGCGCACCTGGCCGCGGTCCGCCAGACGATGCGGCGGCTCATGCCCGAGCATCTGCAGGGGGAGGTGGACAAGCACCTCGACCTGGCCAGAGACGCACCCGGTACCTACGAGGCCGCCATACTCGAGCGGCTGGCCGAGGTCGTCGAGCAGCGTCGGCCCGAGGAGCTGGTCGTTGTCGATACGGCTCCCAGCGGGCACACCACCCGGCTCATCGCCCTGCCGGAGCTCATGCAGGCGTGGACCGAGGGCTTGCTTCGCCGACAAGAGCGCTCGGCGAGGTTCGGGGCAGCTCTGCGTGGTCTGGAGACCGACCGGGGCGAGCAGGCCGCAGCGGAGGTCGTCGGCGTGCGGAGCCCTCGCTACGGCGAGGATGCGAGTGACCGTGGGGGTGACCGGCGGGCGCGGCGCGACGCGGAGATCCGGCAGGTTCTCGACCGTCGGCAGGAGCGGTTCCGGTCGCTTCGCGAGCTCCTGCAGGACCCGGCGCGCAGCGGCTTCGTCATCGTCCTGGCCGCCGAGCGTCTCCCCGTCCTGGAGACCATCGAGCTGCACGGGCAGCTGACGAGGTCGGGCACGGACGTCGCTGCCCTCGTCGTCAACAAGCGCTCCCCCGCCGACGCGGGCGAACTACTTTCTTCCCGTCGGGCGGTCGAGGCGGGATACCTCGAGCAGCTCACCGAAGCGCTGCCCGGCCTGCCCGTCACGCAGGTGCCGCTCCTGCCCGGAGAGATCCTTGGCGAGGACGGCCTGACCGAGATGATCTCTCACCTCACCGGTGCCCTGCGCTGAGCGCGATTCGTGGAGGAGTGGACGGGGGGGAGTCGGTGGGTCCCGTGGGGCTCGAACCCACAACCTACGGAGTCGGTGCCCGCGCCGGTTGGGTCAAGACCATTGCCCAGGATGCCCCTTGCGAGGGGCCTGCGGACGCGCCGACTAGCAGGTGCTGATCGTCCTGGATGTGTGCCCGCATGTATGCCCGACAGCCTGGCATCGCCCGGCGGAACGCATGTCCACATCGACCGGTCGGGCTTCTGATCCCGAACTCCCTGAGTGCATGTTTGGCAGCCGCACTTGTGCTCGGGATTCCGCACTGGCGCGCGCCGTCGACCGAATGGTCGTAATGGTGCTGCAGTGCTTCATTGCAGTAGTCGCGCCTCAATCCCGTCTCGCCCGCGGCGACCTTGGGGATCCTGTCGAAGATGCGGTTGCGCGTTCAACCCGTGCAACTCGCCCGGCGAGGCCGATGCCGCACAACACCGCGCTCCAGCCGGCAAGACCGCCAACGCGCGTGGCCCCAAGGCGCCAGCACACCCCCACACCCAGGACAGGTCAGCCCGTCAGCGAGCATCAAACGTTCGACGACGACCGCATCGGTATCTACCATCAACTCGGTATCTACCATCAACATTGGGTGCACTCCAAGCACCAAGTGACGACCCTCCTGCTCGCCAAA
>DASRVZ010000179.1:0-2493 GCA_035654835.1 Dermatophilaceae bacterium
GAAGCTGGTCCAGCAGAAGGAACTGCTGGACGCTGAGCGCTCAGCCCCCAACCGAGGGCCACGGAGGAGAGCCGCGGCGGGCTATGTGGGGACTCAGTGACAGCGCGCCGGTTGAGCAGCCAGTCGTCGAGCTCGCCGGCCGGCACGGGCCTGCACATGAAGAAGCCCTGCGCCTGGTCGCAACCTAGGCGCTTCAGCTCGGCGTAGGCGACTTCGGTCTCGACGCCCTCGGCAACCATGCGCAGGCCCAGGCTGTGGGCCAGGGCGATGGTGGAAGCGACGAGCGCGGCCGCGCGGGCGTCGTCGACCATGGGCAAGATGAAGGACTGGTCGAGCTTGAGCTCGTCGATGGGTAGCTCGCGCAGGTAGCTGAGCGAGCTGTATCCGGTGCCGTAGTCGTCGATGGAGATCTGGACACCGCCGTCGCGCAGCCGGGTCAGGATGCTCCGAGCCCGTTCGCGGTCGGCCATCAGGAACTCCTCGGTGATCTCCAGCTGCAGGGCGCTCGGTCCCACACCTCGGGCGGCGAGCATGGCGAACACCTCGTCGGGCAGACCGCCGTCCACAAGTGAGCTGGCCGAGAGGTTGACCGCGATGGTCAGGTGCCGGCCCTGCCCCTGCCAGAGCGCGGCCTGGTCAATGGCCATCTCGAGCACGAGCCGGGTCATTGCGCGCATCAGCCCCGATACCTCCACGAGCTTCAGGAAGGCGTCCGGGTAGAGCAGACCCCGCGTGGGGTGATCCCAGCGGACCAGCGCCTCAACGCTGTGCACGTCGCCGGTGTCCAGGTCGACCTTGGGCTGGAAGTGCAGGACGAACTGGTCGCTCGTTATCGCAGCTTGCAGCTCATCGACGGTACGCAGCCGGACCGCGCCGCCGACGTTGTCGACGTCGCTGTAGACGTGATATCCCTCGCCGGAGATCTTCGCCTTGTACATGGCGATGTCGGCCTTGCGCAGCAAGGCGCTCAGGTCAGGGCCGTCGTCAGGGAACCGTGCGATGCCGATACTGACAGTGGAGTGCAGCGTCACCCTCCCAGCCGCGGATGACCCGGCCACGGTCGTGAAGGGCTCGACCAGCGTCGCCCTCAGGATCTCGGCGACGCTCGCTGCCTCCTCACCGCCGGCGTCCTCGAGAAGGACCGCGAACTCATCACCGCCCAGCCGCGCAAGCAGGTCCCCGCTGCGCAGCTGCCCGCGCAGCCGGGCACCCACCTCGACCAGGAGCTGGTCGCCGGCGTGGTGGCCAAGGCTGTCGTTGACCTCCTTGAACTTGTCAAGGTCCAACAGCAACAGCGCCCGGCGCCGGCCGGGCGTCTCGGCCAGCCGCGCCTGCCCGTCGGTGTACAGCCCCCGCCGGTTGGCCAGGCCGGTGAGCGAGTCATGCGTGGCGTCGTAGCCCAGTTTCTGCACCAGACGAATGCTGCGCAGCGCCACTGCGAGGTGGCCGGTCAGGGTCTGCAGCATGGTCAGGTCTTCAGCGGTGAAGGTGGAGGTCTCCCCGAGCCGGTCGGTGACCCGCAGCGTCCCCCGGATCCCGCTCGAGTCCGGCAGCGCAACCATGATCGCGTCCCGAAATCCGTGCTCGGCCAGCCACTGCTGGACGCCGGGGTCCTTGGTGGTTCGGCCGGCCAGCAGCGGTTCATGCTGGGTCAACGTCCGCACCACGACCCAATCCTGGGTGTCGAAGTCCCCGCTGCTGACGCGCAGGCGGTCTTCCTCGTCGACGGCCAGGGTCAGCGCCGGGCCAACCTCCGACGGGAGCCTGTCGCCGTCGCTGTCGATGAGCATCACCTGGACGGTGCTGGCTCGCAGCAGCCGGCGGATGCGAGACAGCAGCTCTTCGGCGAGAGTCTCCAAAGACTGTGCGCCGACGCCGCCCGTGACGAACTCGTGGACCAGGGTCAGTGACTCGTGCCGATGCCGGGTGGCGGCATACGCGCGGTATCCGGCCGCGAAAATGACCAGGAGCACGGCGGCGGCCGCAGCACCCAGGGTTCCGGACTCGAACAGAATGATCATGCTCAGCGCAAACATGCTCGAGGTCACGCTCAGGACAAGGGCGGGTACGAGCACTTCGACAACATCTGTGCGGCTCAGCGGGCCGTTGTGTACCCGGATCATGACCAGTACCAGTGCGCCAATGAGTTGGTCCACCGCCGCCAGCAAGACGATCAGGGTGACGGCGGTGCGCAGGTCCAGGCCGCTGGTGGGGCGCAGCAGGAGATGGACAAGCAGGGCGCCCGCTGCCGCCTCGAAGGCGTAGGCCGCAGAGTTGTAGGCCATCTTGTCCACCGACACCCGCTGCCAGACCAGGGCCAGCACCGACGCCACCAAGCGGGTCAGCACGAAGACAACCGGCGAGACCACCAGGACGCCGATGAGCAGCGGGATACCGGCCAGGGTGAACGTGTGGGCTTGGCGACGGAACTCGACATTCAGCAAGAACTGCTCAGCGAAGAAGAACCCTGCGCCCAGCGCGACAGCGACGACA
>DASRVZ010000180.1:0-8018 GCA_035654835.1 Dermatophilaceae bacterium
CGATGAGCTTGATCGAATCTGGCCTCCTGCTTGTCGCCGGCGCTGCAGCCCTGGCGTGCGCGGGTGCCCCCTGCTTCTCACGCGCTTCGCAAGCGTGGCGGGCGCGCCTCTCGGGGGCATTGACCAGTCTGGTCGGCCTCGGTGGCGTACTTGCCGGGGTGGGCGCCCTTGCTGGCGCGTCCTGGTCGGCGACCGTGCCGCGCCTCTTGCCGTTGAGCGAAGCGGTGCTCGTGGTTGACCCGTTGTCGGGGCTCTTCATGACCTTGGTGGGTGCAGTCGCCATCGCGGCCGGCATCTACAGCGTCGGCTACCCCCATTCTCACGACCACGACCACGACCCGGACCACGACCACGACCACGCCCCGGACGCTGCCGGAGGGATTGGCTCGAGGACCGTCCAGGCGGCCCTGCCGTTGTTCGCGGCCGCGATGGTGGCCGTTCCAGCGGCGGGAAACGTGACCACGTTCCTGGTCTTGTGGGAGCTGATGGCGCTGGCTTCGCTGGTCCTCGTGCTCGCCGAGCACCGGGCGCGACCCGAAGTGGCCCAGGCTGGGGTCTGGTACGCGGCGATGACGCACGCCGGCCTGGTCGCGATCCTGCTCGGCCTCGTGGTGTTCGCGAACGCGGCCGGTACTGAGACGTTCGCCGCGATGCGGACGGCGTCGTCGGGGATGTCATCGCCCACGCGTTCGCTGGTGTTCCTGCTCGTGTTCGCCGGGTTCGGGTCGAAAGCCGGGCTAGTGCCGCTGCATGTCTGGCTGCCGCGAGCCCATCCCGAGGCGCCGAGTTACGTCTCGGCCCTGATGTCCTCGGCGATGGTCAACCTGGGACTGTACGGCGTGTTGCGGGTCGGGTTCGACCTGCTCGGTGGCGGCCCGCGGTGGTGGTGGATCTTGGTCCTCGCCGTGGGTGCGCTCTCCGCGTTGTACGGGGTCCTGCAGGCCGGCGCGGCCACCGATCTCAAGCGGCTGCTGGCGTACTCGACCACGGAGAACCTGGGCCTGATCTTCATCGGCGTGGGCGCCGCCGGCATGTTCGCCGCGGCGGGTGACGCGCCGCTGGCCAGCCTGTTGATGATCGCCGCCGTGTTGCACACGGTGAACCATGCGGCCTTCAAGACTCTGTTGTTCCTGGGCGCCGGGGCGGTTCTGCGCAGCACGGGCCTGCGTGATCTTGACAAGATGGGTGGCCTCGCTCACCGGATGCCGACTACCGCCGTGCTCTTCGGGCTCGGTGCGCTCGGCGCTTCGGGGCTGCCTCCGGGCAACGGGTTCGTCTCCGAATGGTTGCTTCTCCAGGGACTGATCCACAGCCTGTCGGTGTCCGGCGCGCCCGATGTCGCCGTTGCGATCGCGATGCCGCTCGCCGTGGGAACTGTCGCGCTGACCGCCGGTCTCGGGGTCGCGATGTTCGTGAAGGCTTTCGGGGTCGGGTTCCTGGCCCGTCCACGATCGGCCGAGGCCGCGGCCGCCACCGAGGTCCCGCGCACCATGCGCGCCGGCATGGCTCTCGCAGCCGTGTCTTGCGGGATCCTGGCGCTGGCGCCTTTGGCGCTGGTCCGCTCACTCGAGCGTGTACTCGTCACGATGCCGTCCATCGGCGATGAACGGCCGGTCCATGGTGCGGTGGAGCTCCAGCTGTCCGGCATCACCGGATCGATGTCTCCCGTACTCATCGCGCTCGGCCTGACCGGGGGAGCGCTGCTCATTGCGGTTCTCGCGCGCCGTTTGGGTGGACGTCAGCCGCGGCGCACCGCCCTGGTCTGGGGGTGTGGCGGCACCAGGTTGAGCCCACGCATGCAGTACACGGCCACGGCGTACGCCGAGCCGCTCACCCGGGTCTTCGACGACGTGCTCCGTCCCGAGCACGACATCAACATCACCCATCACGTCGAGTCGCGCTATCTCGTGGAGAGCGTCAAGTATCGCCAGCGGGTTTCCGACCGCATCGAGAACCGGCTCTACCCACCCCTGCTGGCTGCGGCGTTGTGGTGGGCGGCTCTAGCGCGGCGCCTCCAGAACGGCAGCGTGCACCGATACCTCGCCTATGGACTGGTGGGTCTGCTGGTCGTGCTGATCGCCGTGGGGGTGACGTCGTGAACGCAGTCACGTCCTGGTCGGTGCTCGGTGTGGTCGTGCAGGTTCTCCTGGTACTGGCCGGCGCCCCGGTCCTGGTTGCCCTGATGCGTCAGGTCCGGGCGAGGCTCGAGGGTCGCGTCGGGGCCGGTCTGGGTCAGCCCTGGCGGGACCTGCGCAAGCTGCTGAGGAAAGAACCCATCGCCCCCGATGGTTCGACGATCGTCTTCACCGCGGCGCCGGCCGTGGCGCTGAGTTCCATGGTGATGATCGCGGCTGCCGCACCGTTCATCACGACCACCTCCCCGCTCGACGGGGTGGCGGACCTCTACGCGGTGGTGTCGCTGTTGCTGGTCGCTTCGATCGCCCTG
The DNA here is from genome assembly GCA_035654835.1 of Dermatophilaceae bacterium. GTDB lineage: Bacteria > Actinomycetota > Actinomycetes > Actinomycetales > Dermatophilaceae > UBA4719. Next base: position 2,447 of record DASRVZ010000180.1, read on the forward strand.
GCCCTGGCGGGGCTCGACACCGGTTCGGCTTTCGGCGGCATGGGATCGAGCCGCACCGTCACCGTGGCCGCCCTGGCCGAGCCGACGCTGCTGGTCGCGGGCTTCGCGCTCTCGGTTCGGGTCGGCTCCTCGAATCTGGCGAGCCTGGTCGAGCACGGACAGCGCGCACCGGGCACGATCCTGTCGCCGGCGACCCTGCTGGCCGCGGTCGCGCTTTGGATCGTGGTGGTCGCTGAGGCCGGTCGCCTGCCGGTGGACAACCCGTCGACCCATCTTGAGCTGACCATGATTCATGAGGCGACGATCCTGGAGTACGCGGGTCGAGACCTTGCGGTGGTGGAGCTCGGTTCCGCCATGCGCCTGGCGGTCCTGCTCGGCCTGTGGGGCAACCTGTTCCTGCCCTGGGGCGTGGCGACCACGGCTGGACCCGGCGCTCTGGCTCTCGGGGCCGTCGTCTTCGTCGTCAAGGTCGCCGCACTCGGTGCTGTTCTTGCCGCGAGTGAGGTCTTCATGGCGAAGTGGCGACTGTTCCGGGTGCCCGAACTGCTCGCGGGATCGTTCCTCTTCGGTGTCCTGGCCGTCTCGTCCTCCTTCTTCCTCGCATGACCACTCCCACCATCGCCGCGGAAAGGAGATAGCTCGTGTCCGTCGCACTCTTTGCACAGCTTCTCTACCTCGTCTGCGGTGGCTTGTTGCTGTCCTCGGTCCTGATGCTGTGGCGCCGGCAGCTCTCGGCCCTGATCAGCCTGCTGACCGTCCAGGGTGTGCTGCTGGCGGGGATGGCCGCGCTGTTGGGGACCCAGGACGGTGGCCTGGAGCTGTACCTGGTCGCTCTGGGGGTTCTCGCGCTCAAGGGCGGCGTGCTGCCCGCCGTGTTACGCAGGCTGCTCGCCAACAGCGGCGCGGCACGGGAGACACAGCCGCTGGTCAACGTGCCCGCCTCGCTCCTGGCGGCTGCCCTGCTGACCCTGCTGGCCTACGCCGTGAGCAGGCCACTGGTCGAGCTCGACCCGACGCCGACCACACACGCGGTGCCGGTCGGGATCGCCATGGTCCTGCTGGGGTTCTTCATGTTAGTCACACGCCGCCGCGCGCTGTCCCAGGTGGCGGGGTTCCTGCTGCTGGACAACGGCATCGCCGCCACCGCTTTCCTGGTCACCTCAGGGGTCCCGTTGGTCGTCGAGCTTGCGGTGTCCATGGACCTTCTGCTGGTGGTTCTAGTCCTCCAGGTCCTCACCGTCCGGCTCCGCACGGCCTTCGGCGACACCGACATCGGTGAGCTACGAGAGCTGAGGGACTGATGGTCAACGCTTCCCCCACTGGATCGGGTGGGTTCGGGGACGCCCTGCTGATCGCGGCTCCGCTGGCTGCACCCGTGCTCGCCAGCCTGGTGGCCCTGGCTCGCCGTGAGCCGATCCGGGCTGCCGGCTGGGTGAGCGTCGCCGGCGCATTCGTCATCTTGGGCAGTGGGGTGTCCGCCGCGATCTTCACGGTCGACGGGGACGCCCTGACGGCCGGCTCCTTGCTGCGCATTGATGCCCTCTCTGCCGTGATGTTGATCGTGATCGGATCGGTGGGCGTGATCGCAACTTGGGCCAACGTCACCTTCGTGGACAACGAACTGGCCTCCGGGCAGGCACCGAGCGCCGACCTCCGTCGCTACACCACGCTCGTGCCGACGTTCCTGGCGGCGATGGTCCTGGCGGTGCTGGCCAACAACCTCGGATTGTTGTGGGCGGCCGTCGAGGCGACCACCATCGTCACCGCCTTCCTCGTCGGCCACCGACGCAGCCGCGGCTCGGTCGAGGCGACCTGGAAGTATGTGATCATCTGCTCGGTCGGGATCGCACTGGCCTACCTCGGTACGATCCTCGTCTACTACGCGGCACGGCAGACCACTATCCCCACCGGTGCGGCGCTGGACTGGAACCAACTGGTCGCCCACTCAACCGAGCTCGACCCAGGCGTGATGCGGATCGCGTTCGCCCTGCTGGTGCTCGGGTACGGCGCGAAGGCGGGCATGATCCCCCTGCACAGCTGGCTACCGGATGCGCACAGCCAGGCCCCTGCCCCGGTCTCCGCACTGATGTCCGGCGTCTTGTTGCCGGTGGCGGTGTACGCCCTGATCCGCTACCGGGTGATCGCGGTGGGCAGCCTGGACCCGTCGTTCGTCCGGACCCTCCTGCTGGTGATGGCGCTGGCGTCTCTGATCCTGGCGACATCTCTGATCATTGCCCAACGCGACTACAAGCGGCTGCTCGCCTACTCCAGCATCGAACACATGAGCCTGATCGTGATCGGCCTGTCGATCGGGACGCCATTAGCGATCGCCGCGAGCCTGCTGCACATCCTGGGCCACGGGCTCGCCAAAGCCGTGCTGTTCTGCAGCGCCGGTCAGGTGCTGCTTTTTGAGGGGACCTCCCAGATCGCCGGCGTTCGCGGGCTGTTCGCACGGCGTCCGGTGCTCGCAGCTACCTTCGGTGTGGGATTCCTGGCGCTCCTCGGCCTGCCACCGTTCAGCCTCTTCGTCAGCGAGCTCGGCCTGGCGCGCGCCGCGTCCGCCGATGGTCTTGCCTGGGTGATCGCCCTGGCTCTGACGATGTTGGTGATCGTCTTCGTCGCCATCACCGCCCAGCTGACCCCCATGATCCTGGGGTCCGGCACGACCCAGACCCGTGCTGTGTCCGCTACCGGTTCGACCACCCCGCTGGTCCTGGGCCTGGTGGCGCTCGCGGCATTGGGCATCGTGGCGTGGCCGGTCGACCAACTGCTGCACGCGGCCAGTCTGATCGCAGGCACACCGTGACCTGGCAGGCAGAGAGACCAATCGCTCCCAGGAGGCCACCCGTGTCCACAACCGAGAGCCGCCATTACCACGATCGCCGCCAGATCGAGGTGACCGCAGAGAGCCTGTGGAACCGAGCGCAGGCGCTCCTGGACGACGGCTTCCGCCTCGCCCTGATCGCCGCCCATGAGGACGAGGACCGCTTCCGGATCGTCTACGTCTTTGTCGCACCACGACCCGACCGCCGCGTCGAGCTCATCTTGGCCGCCGGTCGGGAGGCCCCGTCGATCCCCAGCCTCGCCGGCCTCTCCTTCCCGGCGGGACGGTTCGAGCGGGAGATGCGGGACCTCTACGGCATCATCCCGATCGACCATCCCCTGCCGCGGCGCCTGGTGAGACACCACCATTGGCCGCAGGGCTGGTATCCGATGCGCAGTGACGCCGGCCCGCCCCCACCATTCGCCTCGCCCGAGGAGCCGTACCCCTTCCTCACCGTCGAGGGCCCAGGCGTCTTCGAGATCCCCGTCGGACCCATCCACGCCGGCCTGATCGAACCGGGACACTTCCGGCTCTCCGTCGTGGGAGAGACCATCCTCAAGCTCAAGGCCCGCCTGTGGTTCGTCCACCGAGGCATTGAGAAACTTGCCGAAGGACGCCTCCTGACAGACGTGGTCCCGCTGATGGAACGGGTGTCGGGGGACACGGCTGTGGGGCACACGTTGGCCTACTGCCTGGCCGTCGAAGAGGCCCTGAACTGGCCGGTGCCAGCCCGGGCGAACGTGACGCGGGCAGCGGTGCTGGAGCTGGAGCGGCTCTACAACCACGTCACGGACCTCGGCGCCTTGTGCAATGACGCCGGTCAAGGGTTGTTGAACACCCATGCCTTGCGGGTCCGGGAGCGGCTGCTTCGACTGAACGCCGACATCGTCGGTCACCGGCTGCTGCGGGGCGCGGTCTTCCCCGGAGGGGTACGCATCCGGGACTGGCCGAACGCGCGCGAGCTACGCGAGATCGCCGCCGATGTCGCCGAGATCGTCGACCTTGCCCTGAACCACAGCGTCGTCCACGACCGGTTCACCGGCACTGCGATCCTCACCGCCGAGCAGGTCAGCGACATCGGTGTGGTCGGCTACGCCGCCCGCGCGAGCGGTGTCGTCCTCGATGCCCGCCGCGACCACCCCTTCACCGAGGCCACCGCCGGGCTGACGGTGGTCACCGAAACCGGTGGGGACGTGCTGGCCCGGTTCGTGGTCCGTGCCAGGGAGGTCCAGGCCTCGGTGGCCCTGCTGCTGCAGCTGATCGACGACGTCGGGGCCGGGGAGATCGCCAGCGGCAAGCCCACCTGGCTGAGCCAGGGGGCTTCCGGGTTGGGTCTCGTCGAGGGGTGGCGCGGCACCATCGCCCACCGCGTCGAGATCAGTCCGGACAAGCGGCTTCGTCGGCTCAAGATCGTCGACCCGTCGTTCCTCAACTGGCCGGCGCTGCCCGTCGCGTTGGTGGACACCATCGTCCCGGACTTCCCCTTGACCAACAAGAGCTTCAACCTCTCCTACGCAGGTAACGACCTATGAGCACCTCGCGCGTGCATCCGGCGTACAGCCTGGAGATCGTGGTCTCGACCGGCCAGATGCGAAGGGCAGGTCAGATCATCGCAGCTATTCCAGGTCACGTGGACGTCCACGTGGCCGGGCCGCAAACGTCGGGCGGGGTCCGGCTGATCCTCACCACTGACACCGAGCAGAGTCTGCACGACCTGGAATCGCAGCTGCGCGAAGGGCTGGACTTCCATCTGATCCATTGTGCGGACCGTGTTCTGGCGCTCAGTCGAGGCGGTAAAACCCAGACCCGGGTCAGCGTCCCCCTCGACACCGCTGAGGATCTCGCCCTCGCCTACACGCCAGGGGTAGGCCGTGTCGCCAGCCTGCTCGCACACGCTCCCGAACGAGTCAACGAGCTGACAGGCAGAGCCAACCGGGTAGCCGTGGTCACCGACGGGTCCGCCGTTCTGGGCCTGGGCAACCTCGGACCCTTCGCGGCTCTGCCAGTGATGGAAGGCAAGGCCGCGCTGTTCGCCCGGCTCTCCGAGATTGATGCGGTTCCGATCTGCCTCGACACCCAAGACGTGGGCCAGATCGTCGCTGCGGTCATCGCGATCGCCCCTTCTTTCGGCGGCATCAATCTCGAGGACATCTCGGCCCCGCGATGCTTCGCGGTGGAGGAAAGCCTCCGAGAGCTTCTTGACATCCCCGTGATCCACGATGACCAGCACGGCACCGCCACCGTGGTGCTAGCAGCCCTGATCAACGCCTTTCGCGTCGTGGGCAAGCCGTTCGAGACCTCCCGCATCGTGGTCAGTGGTGCCGGCGCCGCCGGCACCGCGGTAACCCGACTCCTGCTGGCCGCCGGCGCTCACGACGTGACGGTCTGGGCGCCTGTCGGCGTACTTCATCCGGGCCTCGACGAACAGCTCCCCGAGCACAAGCGGTGGCTGGCCCACCACACCAACCCACGACGCATCCAAGGCGGACTAGGAGAAGCACTGGCGAATGCTGATGCCGTCGTCGGTGTCTCGGCACCGGGCGTTCTCACCCGGGCACTGATCAAGAAGATGGCCAGAGCCCCGATCATCTTCGCTCTCGCCAACCCCGACCCCGAAATCGACCCCGATGACATCGCCGACCTTGCCGCGGTGATCGCGACCGGCCGTTCCGACTACCCCAACCAGGTGAACAACGCGCTCGTCTTTCCTGGCTTGTTCCGAGGCGTACTCGGCAGCCAGAGCACGAC
>DASRVZ010000181.1:0-24057 GCA_035654835.1 Dermatophilaceae bacterium
ACGTGATGTGCGCCATGTGGTCGGTGAACTGCGTACCGAACTTGAGGTCCGCGAGCGCGGCCTCCCGGTCGGCCTCCGGCATCGGCGAGGGATTGGCGACGACGCGGAAGGCCCCAGCGTTCGACGGCGCCTGTGCGGCAGTGTGGTGGTTCACGTCAGTGCCTTCCTTGAGTCATCGGTGCTGCTTCAAAGCAATGCCAAGCGTCCTGCGAGTACATGAGTGCCTCTGCGAGCCGGAATCGTGCACTCATGTACTCATAGCGCACACTGCGGGAGGAGGCTGGGACATTGCGACGCTCCCGCCGTCCTAGCCCCTGATGAGTGCGGCGATCGCGTCGCCCACCTGAGCGGTGGTGCGGGGCGCGTCGCCCTTGGATGCGGCATCGGCCGCGACGGCGGACTCGACCTTGACCGCCAGCTCGGGGTACCCGAGGAAGTCGAGCATCATCGCGACGGACAGCACGGTGGCCGACGGGTCTGCCTTCTGCTGACCGGCGATGTCGGGTGCCGATCCGTGGACGGGCTCGAACATCGACGGCGCCGTCTTGTCGGCATTGATATTCGCCGACGCGGCCAGCCCGATTCCGCCAGAGATCGCGGCGGCCTGGTCGGTGAGAATGTCCCCGAACAGGTTGTCGGTGACGATCACGTCGAACTTGGCCGGGTTGGTCGTCATGACGATGGTCGCGGCGTCGATGTGCAAGTAGTCCCACGTGACCGTGGGGAACTCCGGCGCAACCGCCTCGACCGTGCGGCGCCACAGGTGACCCGCGTGCACCAAGACGTTGTGCTTGTGCACGAGCGTGAGCTGCTTGCGCTCACGACCGGCGGCCACGCCAAACGCGTAGCGCACCACGCGTTCCACGCCGTGACGCGTGTTGATGGACACCTCGGTCGCGATCTCGTGGGGGGTGTCGACGCGCAGCGCGCCGCCGTTGCCCACATACGGACCCTCGGTGCCCTCGCGGACCACCACAAAGTCGACCTCGGTCACGTCGCGAAGCGGCGACACCTCGCCAGGGTAAAGGCGCGAGGGACGCAGGTTGACGTACTGGTCGAGCGCAAAACGCAACGGCAGCAGCACTCCGCGCTCGAGCACGCCGGACGGCACCGACGGGTCGCCAATAGCGCCCAGCAGGATGACGTCGTGGCCGCGGATGGCCGCCAGGTCGGCATCGGTCAGGGTCTCCCCCGTCGCGTGCCAGCGCTTCGCACCCAACTCAAACTCGGTGGTCTCGAACGCGATGCCGGTGCCCTCGGTGGCTGCGGCGAGGCATTTGAGCCCCTCCGCCACCACCTCCGGGCCGATGCCGTCGCCGGCGACAACGGCAAGGCGGTAGGTCTTCGTCACGGCGTCACTCAAATCAGCGCCGCCCACTACCGCGCCGTCTGACCGTCGACGTAGTCCGCGTCGGCTGCGGCGGTCCATGCGAAGAGCTTGCGCAGCTCGCGGCCGGTCGTCTCGATGGGGTGGGTCTCACCCTCGAGGCGCAGGCTCTTGAACTCGACGGCGCCGTTGTCCTGGTCGTCGATGAACCGCTTGGCAAACGCGCCATTCTGGATGTCCGCGAGGACGTCCTTCATGCGCTCCTTGACGCTCGGGTCGATGATGCGGGGGCCGGACACGTAGTCGCCGTACTCGGCCGTGTCTGACACGGACCAGCGCTGCTTGGTGATGCCGCCCTCGTGGATGAGGTCGACGATCAGCTTGAGCTCGTGGAGCACCTCGAAGTAGGCGATCTCGGGCTGGTAGCCCGCCTCGGTCAGCACCTCGAAGCCGTATTGGATCAGCTGGGACGTGCCGCCGCACAGGACGGACTGCTCGCCGAACAGGTCGGTCTCGGTCTCTTCGGTGAAGGTGGTCTTGATGACGCCGGCGCGGGTGCCGCCGATGCCCTTGGCGTAGGACTTGGCCGTCTCCCAGGCGTGGCCGGAAGCATCGGACTCGACCGCGATGATGTCCGGGATTCCGCGGCCAGCGACGAACTCGCGGCGCACCGTGTGTCCAGGGGCCTTGGGGGCGATCAGGATGACGTCGACGCCATCGGGGGGCGTGATGTAGCCGAAGCGGATGTTGAAGCCGTGCGCGAACGCGAGCGTCTTGCCGGGGCCCATGTGTGGCTCGATCTCGTCCTTGTAGATCGTGCGCTGGTACTGGTCCGGCGCGAGGATCATGATGAGGTCGGCCCATTCGGCGGCATCGGACACGGGCAGCACGGTGAAGCCGTCGTTCTCCGCCTTGACGGCCGAGCGCGAGCCGTCGCGCAGCGCGACCTTCACCTCGACGCCGGAGTCGCGCAGGTTCTGCGCGTGGGCGTGACCCTGCGAGCCGTAACCGACGATCGCAACCTTCATTCCCTGGACGATCGAGAGGTCGGCGTCCTTCTCGTAGAACAACTCAGCCATAGTCGTGTGTCTTCTCCTTGGGTTGGGATGCCCGCGCGTGAACCGGGCTACTTTCTAGAAACTACTGCGTGTCAGGCACTGGCGCGATCAAGCGCCCTTTCCGTGATGGAGCGCGCGCCACGGCCGATGGCCACGGTGCCCGACTGGACGATCTCGCGCAGGTCGTGCGGCGACAGGGCCGCAAGCAATGCCTCGAGCTTGTCGGGGTTGCCGATCGCCTCGATGACGAGCGAGTCCGGCGCGACGTCCACGACGTGGGCGCGGAAGAGCTCGACGACCTGGAGTACGTCGGCACGCTGGCGCGCGTCGCAACGCACCTTCACCAGCAGCAGCTCGCGCCGCACCGACTTCGCATTGTCGAGCTCCACGATCTTGAGGACGTGCACCAGCTTGTTGAGCTGCTTGGTGACCTGCTCGAGCGGCAGTTCCTCGACGTCGACGACGACCGTCATGCGCGACACCTCGGGGTGCTCGGTCGGTCCGACCGCCAGGGAGTCGATGTTGAACCCCCGCCGCGAGAACAGGCCCGCGATACGGGTCAGGACGCCTGGTTTGTTCTCCACCAGGACTGACAGCGTGTGCTTGCTCATCTCAATCGCCCTTCCCGTTCACTGTTCCTGCTGGCGAGGATGAAACCCCGCTCCGTTCCTCGCTTCGCTTCGATGCTCACGGCGCTCAATCCTCGCGATCCCACACGGGCGTGAGACCGCGCGCAACCTGGATCTGGTCGTTGCTGACTCCGGACGGCACCATCGGCCACACCATCGCATCGCGGTGGACGACGAAGTCCAACACGACAGGGATGTCGTTGACCTCCATCGCCTGGTTGATGGTCGCATCGACGTCGGCAGCCGAGTCACAGCGCAGTCCCATGCATCCGTAGGCCTCCGCCAGCTTGACGAAGTCCGGCACCCGAACCTGCTGGTGGCTGGTGTGAAGGTCGGTGTTGGAGTATCGCTCGTTGTAGAACAGGGTCTGCCACTGGCGGACCATGCCCAGGCTCGAGTTGTTGATGATCGCGACCTTGATCGGGATCTTGTTGATGACGCAGGTCGCCAGCTCCTGGTTGGTCATCTGGAAGCAGCCATCGCCGTCGATGGCCCAGACGGTGCGCTCTGGCTGGGCGACCTTGGCTCCCATGGCAGCCGGCACCGCGAAGCCCATCGTGCCCAGGCCACCGGAGTTGATCCAGCTGTTCGGCCGCTCGTACCGGACGAACTGCGCGGCCCACATCTGGTGCTGGCCCACCCCTGCCACAAAGACCGACTCGGGTCCGCTGATGGCGCCGATGCGCTCGATGACGTACTGCGGCGACAGCGTTTCATCGTCATGAGGGGTGTAGCCCAGTGGGAAGGTGGCCTTCCACTGCGCGACCTGGATGCGCCAGTCCTCATAGTCGGCCGGACGAACCGCCTCGTGCTCGCCGCCAAGTGCAGCTATGAGATCGCTGATGACCTCCTTGCAGTCGCCCACGATTGGCACGTCCGCGACGCGGTTCTTGGAGATCTCGGCCGGGTCGATGTCCGCATGGATGACCTTGGCGCCTGGAGCAAACGTCGACAGCTGACCGGTCACCCGATCGTCGAAGCGGGCACCGAGCGTGATCAGCAGGTCGGACTTCTGCAGGGCCGTGACGGCAGCCACGCTGCCATGCATGCCCGGCATACCGAGGTGGAGCGGGTGGCTGTCGGGCACGGCACCACGCGCCATCAACGTGGTGACAACGGGGATCTGGGTCAGGTCGACGAACTGGGCCAGCACTTCGCTGGCACGGGCGCGGATGACGCCCCCGCCCACATACAGCACCGGACGGCGGGCCTCCCTGATCAGCCGGGCCGCCTCCCGGATCTGCTTTCCGTGCGGCTTGGCCACGGGGCGATACCCGGGCAGGTCGAGCTTGGGCGGCCACACGAAGGTGGTCTCAGCCTGCAGCGCGTCCTTGCTGATGTCGACCAGGACCGGACCTGGCCGGCCGGTTGCGGCGATGTGGAAGGCCTCGGCGATCGCCCGTGGGATGGCGGAGGCGTCGGTGATCAGGTAGTTGTGCTTGCTGATCGGCATCGTGATGCCGCGGATGTCAGCCTCCTGAAAGGCATCGGTACCAATCGATCGGGAGGTGACCTGGCCGGTGATGGCGACGATGGGGACCGAGTCCATGTAGGCGTCCGCGATCGGCGTGACCAGGTTGGTCGCACCAGGGCCGCTGGTGGCCATGCAGACGCCGACCTTGCCGCTGGCCGACGCATAGCCCTCAGCCGCGTGTCCGGCACCCTGCTCGTGACGCACGAGGATGTGCCGCACCGTGGTGGAGTCCAGCAGCGGGTCGTATGCCGGCAGGATCGCGCCGCCAGGGATGCCGAAGACGGTGTCGACGCCAAGGGCCTCCAGGGACATGACCAGGCTCTGCGCGCCGGTAACCTGAACCGCCGGGACCCGAGCAGCCGGGACCCGAGCAGCCGGAGACTGGCCGGTGGGTCCGGATGGTTTGGGGGTCGAGCCAGGCCGGGGGGCCTTGCCTTCCGTCACTGTCGTCACCGCTTTCCTGTCGAGCGCCTCTTCGGTCCGGTGGGCCGATCCCGCCGGTGATCACCGACCTTCTGCATGAAAAAACCCCTCGGTCCGTGGGCGGACATGAGGGGCAGCGCACTGACTCAGGGGAGAGCCTGCGCGCTAGGGAAGTACGAGGATTCGAGCCACGAACCCACCGTGGAACACCTTGGTTGCCGTGTCAACAAGCGAGTGCGGGCGATCTCATCATCCGGACGGATTGTCCGACAAATGGACCGACCGCGAGGAGCGCCAAGCACTGGGAGTATCAACCACAGACCGCTCCCCCGGCGGCACTGCCCACGAGCTTGCGGTACTTGGCCAGGACACCGCGGGGGTACTTGGGAGCCGGCGGGGTGAAACCGACGGCGCGCCCAGCCATCGCATCTGGCGTGACATCGATGTCGAGCGTGCCTGCGGCGACGTCGAGGCGGATCCGGTCACCGTCCTGGACGAACGCGATGGGTCCGCCGTCGACCGCCTCGGGAGCCACGTGCCCGACACACAGGCCCGTCGTGCCCCCGGAGAATCGACCGTCGGTCAACAACAGCACGTCCTTGCCGAGACCCGCGCCCTTGATGGCACCGGTGACCGCCAGCATCTCGCGCATCCCGGGCCCTCCCTTGGGTCCTTCATAGCGGATGACCACAACGTCGCCGGCCTTCACAGCGCCGTTCGCAACGGCGTCCATCGCCGCTCGCTCACCGTCGAAGACCCTTGCGCTGCCCTCGAATACGTCTGTGTCAAAGCCGGCGGACTTGACGACCGCTCCCTCGGGAGCCAGCGAACCACGCAGGATCGTCAGGCCTCCGGTCCTGTGGATCGGCTCGGACACGGCGCGCAGCACGAGACCGTCGGGGTCCGGCGGGCGCACGTTCGAGAGGTTCTCCGCGACGGTACGGCCCGTGACCGTCAGACAGTCACCATGCAGCAGACCAGCGTCGAGCAGGGCCTTCATGACAACAGGGACTCCGCCGACCCGGTCGATGTCGGTCATGACGAACTGGCCGAACGGCTTGACGTCGGCCAGGTGCGGGACCGTGGCCCCAACCCGGGCGAAATCGTCCAGCGACAGCTCGACCTCAGCTTCGTTCGCGATCGCCAGAAGGTGCAGGACCGCGTTGGTCGAGCCGCCTAGGGCCATGACCACGGCGATGGCGTTCTCGAACGCCTCCTTGGTCATGATCTGTCGGGCCGTGATGCCTCGGCGCAGCAGCTCGACGACCGCCTCGCCAGACTTGCGGGCGAACGTGTCCCGGCGACGGTCGGTGGCCGGCGGCGCAGCGCTACCGGGCAGCGACATCCCGATGGCTTCTGCCACGCAGGCCATCGTGTTGGCGGTGTACATGCCACCGCAGGCCCCCTCGCCCGGGCAGATCGCACGTTCGATGGCGTCGACGTCGTCGCGGCTCATCCGGCCCGCTGCGCAAGCACCGACAGCCTCGAAGGCGTCGATGATGGTGACCGTTCTCTCCGACCCGTCGCTCATCCTGGCGATTCCCGGGAGGATCGTCCCGGCATACAGGAAGACACTCGCCAGATCGAGACGGGCAGCGGCCATCAGCATGCCCGGCAGCGACTTGTCACAGCCGGCCAGCAGGACGGAGCCGTCGAGTCGCTCAGCCTGCATGACGGTCTCGACGGAGTCGGCGATGATCTCGCGGCTGACCAGTGAGAAGTGCATGCCCTCGTGGCCCATCGAGATGCCGTCGCTGACGCTGATGGTGCCGAACTCAAGCGGGTAGCCGCCCGCGGCGTGCACGCCGTCCTTGACCGCCTTGGCGAGCCGGTCGAGGGACAGGTTGCAGGGAGTGATCTCGTTCCATGAGCTGGCAACGCCGATCTGGGGCTTGACCCAGTCGTCGTCGCCCATCCCGACGGCACGGAGCATGCCACGGGCAGCTGCCTTCTCGAGCCCATCGGTGACGTCGCGGCTCCGCGGCTTGATGTCGGGCTGGCTGGAGGATGTGGTCGGACTCTGGGTCATGCCGGGATTCTATGACCCCATCCACAGGCTGAAACCTTGATCTCGCTCTGCGGACATCGCCAGCTCTGGTTCAGCCTCGCCGTCGACCTCTGGTTCAGCCTCGCGGTACGACGAACTCGCGAAGGTGAGCCATCTCGGATGCCAGAGCTGCCCAGCGACCCTCGAACCCGAGAACTGCAAGGCCAGAGGTGGGGAAGCCCTGCGAAAGACGTTCGGCGGCGTCGGTGGACCCGTCGCCGTCCCGAGCGAGCGCCGTTGCCAGCACAGGGATCCCGGGCGCGTGCCCGATCATCAGGACGGTGCTGACCGAGTCCGGAACCTCCCGCAGCACGTCCATCAGGCTGGCCGCGCTGCCGTCGTAGATGCGCGTGTCAAAGCGGGCTTCCTTGATGGATGCTCCCCCAGCACAGACCGCATCGAGGGTCTGGCGTGTTCGTTCGGAGGTCGAGCACAGTGTCAGGTCGACAACGCTCGATGGGAGCCCTCCTGCGTGCGCCGCGTCACGCAACCACTCGCCGACGGCACGGGCGTCCTTGCGTCCTCGGGGTGCCAGCTTGCGATCGTGATCCGGCTTGCCCGGCGCTTGCTCGGCCTTTGCATGACGCAGCAAAAGCAGCGTGCGCTCGATCGTCGGCTTCGTCATGTCACGAGCATCTCCCGGATCCAGGGATCCGGCGAGTCAACCGCCGGCGATCGACGGGAGGATGTGGATCACGGCGCCGGAGCCGACCACGAGATCCAGACCGCCAAGCCGGCGTACATCCTGGCCGTCCACGAACACGTTGACGTGCCGGCGCAAGTCGCCTGTCTCATCTCTGATCCGGGCGCCGATCAGCGGTCGTGCGACGAAGGCCGCGTCCATGATCGTCCGCAGCAAGGCTGCCTCCCCGTCGATCGGCACCACGAGCTCGCCGGCACCATCGGCCAGCTCCCGCAGGACTGCCGGCAGGATGATCTGCACGTCGTCGCTCACCCGATCACGGCGGCCCGAACGCAGAGGACATCCGGCAGCTGCTCGACGATGCGCGCGAAGCTCTCGCCCTCGTCGCCGGAGGCGTAGACCTCACCATTGCGAGTGCCGAAGTAGATCCCGGTCGGCTCATTGGTGTCCGCGGCAGCCGCATCGCGCAGTACGCACGTGTATGACGGCGCCGGGAGCCCAGCGGAGCAGGTCACCCACGAGGCGCCGGCATCCGAGGAACGTTGGACCTGCAGCTGGCCATCGGGCGGAACCCGTTCGCTGTCGGCAGTGACGGGGATCAGCCACAGGGTGCCGCCCCTGGACGGGTGGGCAACGACGGTGAATCCGAAGTCGGTCGGCAGTCCGTCGGCGATCGAGGTCCACGTGCCCCCGTTGTCGTCCGAGCGATAGACCCCATGGTGGTTCTGTGCGTAGAGACGTGCCGGTTTGGCGCTGTCACGGGCCACTTTGTGCACGCACTGGCCGAACTCCGGCCACGGGTCCGGCTGGTGGGGCGCCTTGATGCCGGTGTGTTGCTGGCGCTCCACGAGTCGCCGCCGTCGCCAGTTCGATAGACGCCGCCAGTGCTCATCGCCACGAGCATCTCGGCGGGGGCGGTCGGGTCGGGCAAGATCGTGTGGATTGCGGCCCCGCCGAACCCTGCACCCCACTCCGGTCGGTGCGGGTGGTCCCACAGTCCCCGGACCAGGGAGAACGTCTCGCCGCGGTCCTCACTGCGCCATAGCGCCTGCGGTTCGGTGCTCGCCCACACCACATCGTCGTCATGCACGTCGGGCGTGATCTGCCAGACGCGCTCAACCGCGGCACCGGTGTCCTCAGGGAAGTGGATGGCGCCCTCGGGGGTCTCGTCCCAGGACTGTCCAAGATCATCACTGCGCATGATTGTCGGGCCCCAGTGCTCCGAGCGGACCCCGACGAGCAGTCGTGGTGGCTCACGACGGGTGTCGATGCCGATGCTGGGAACCTCACGCATCAGGAAGTGCGGGCCATCCAGCGACCAGATATTCCGGTCGTTGGTCCTGGCCAGCCAGAGTCCCTTGCGTGTGCCGATGGCCACGAGTGTCTGGGTCATGCCTCAGAGTCTGTCGCCGACCACCGACCGGGGCAACGGTTTGGGCATGCACCACGTTGGCTATCCGGCATGCACCACGTTCCGCAGCGGACGCTCCCCCGCAAACGCGGCGATCTGCTCCCTCAACAGGGCAACGGCCCGCGGTACAAAGGCACTGGATGCCCCGCCCACGTGCGGGCTGATCAGGACTCCGGGCGTCCGCCACAGCGGGTGGTCAGCCGGCAGCGGTTCAGGGTCGGTGACGTCCAGAGCCGCCAGGATCCGACCGGTCGAGGTCGCCTCGAGCAGCGCCTGGGTGTCCACGACCTTGCCCCTGGAGACGTTGACCAGCAGCCCGCCGTCGGGCATCGCGGCCAGGAAGTCCCGACCGACCAGACCGGTTGTCGCATCCGAGAGCGGCACGATCACGATGACCACGTCGTGCTCGGGCAGCAGTGATGGAAGCTCGTCCACGCCGTGTACCCAGGCGACGAGCCCGTCACCGACCCGAGCGCGCGAGGCCACGGCGGTGAGCGTCGCCTCGAACCCGCTGAGCCGGCGGGCGATCGCGACTCCGATCCCGCCATACCCGAGGATGAGCACCTTCCTGTCGGCCAGGGAACGTCGGTAGTCAGTGGGCAACCACTGCGAACGCCCTTGCGCTGCCACGAATTCGGGTATGCCACGTAGTGAGCTCAACGTGAGCGTCACCGCAAGCTCTGCCGTCGAGGCATCGTGGACACCGGACGCGTTGGCGAGCTGAACCCCTGCCGGCAGCGCAGGAATCACGTTGTCGTAGCCAGCGGTCAGCAGCTGGACCACGCGCAGAACGGGCAACTGCCCAAGCTGTTGCCACGCCGGGGACCCGAGATGGGGAGCAACCACGAACTCGAGCTCGTCCGGCCGAGGCGGCTCCCCCGATAGATCCCAGGGCACCATCTCGACGCCCCCCATCGGTCCGACGTGGTCGATCCATTCATGGTTTGGAAGCGAGATCACACGCATGTCTGGACGGTAACGGGTGAGAATGTCACATGAGGACACGGGCCTGGGGGACGGTGCTGATCGCGGTCGCAGTCACGGCCACGGGCTGCGCCGGCGGGGACGACCGAGTCACCTTCCCGACGGCCTCGGCGCCCCTGCAGACCCCTGCCTCACCTCCGGCCTCCATCGACGCCACCCGCTCTGTTCCGGCGACCACGCCGACCGCACCTATCGCGCCGCCGACAGCGACCATTGCGACCGGGTTGCCCCTGCCCTGGGGACTTGCCTTCCTCCCCGACGGCACGGCCCTCGTCACCCTGCGCGACCAGGGCGAGGTGCTGCACATCGCGGAAGGTGCCAAACCGGTCTCGGTCGGACGCCCACCCGGTGTCGTTCCCGGCGGAGAAGGAGGACTTCTCGGTATCGCGATCTCTCCGGCCTTTGCGTCGGACCGGACCGTGTTCGTCTACCTCACCTCGCGCGACGACAACCGGGTGATGCGGATGACGTTCGACGGCATCGCTCTGACGCCGGGCGCTGTCATCGTCAAGGGCATCGCCAAGGCGGGCAACCACGATGGCGGCCGGTTGGCGTTCGGCCCTGATGGCTATCTCTACATCAGCACCGGAGACGCGGGCGCACGCGACCCGGCACAGGACAAGGGGTCATTGAGCGGCAAGATCCTGCGCGTGACAAGTGACGGTGCTCCCGCGCCAGGCAACCCTTTCCCGGGGTCGCCCATCTGGAGCCTGGGTCATCGCAACGTCCAGGGCATGGCATGGGACAAGGCCGGGAGGATGTACGCCAGCGAGTTCGGGCAGAACACGTGGGACGAGCTGAACCGCATCGAGCCGGGGCGCAACTACGGCTGGCCGGTCGTCGAGGGGGTCGCCCATCGATCCGGCTTCGTCGACCCGATCCGGCAGTGGCCGACCGCTGACGCGTCACCCAGCGGCATCGCCGTGGGCGCAGACGGTGCGATCTACATGGCGGCGTTGCGCGGCGAGTCGCTGTGGCGCATACCGTTGGACGGCAACGGAAACGCAGGAACTCCCAAGCGTCTTCTGCAAGGGAAGTACGGTCGGCTGCGCACGGTCGTGCCTGCGCCGGACGGACGGCTCTGGCTGGTCACGAGCAACACCTTCCGCGGCACCATCCAGCCCGGCGACGACCGGATCCTCGCCCTCCGCCTACCCATCCAGCCGTAGTCGAGCCCTCCCGTCGCGCAGTTGGACCTTGGTCAAGGAGGGTTGCGAGGTGGCTCGCAGCCCCATAGCCAGAGTCTGCGAGAAAGGAGGGTTGCGGGGTGGCTCGCAGCCCCATAAAGGGAGCCCTCGAGCAGGGGCAAGAGCCACCCCGCAACCCGACGGACGCGAAGGTCAGATGGACACGAAGGTCAGATAGTGAGCTTCTCGAGGATGAGCTCGCGGATCTTGGCCGCGTCGGCCTGACCCTTCATCTCCTTCATGACCTGCCCGATCAATGCGCCGGCGGCCTGCAGCTTGCCGTCACGCACCTTGTCGGCGACGTCAGGGTTGGCTGCGATGACCGCGTCGACCGCGATCGACAGCGCACCGTCGTCGCTGACCAGCAGCAGCCCGCGGGCGTCGGCAACCGCCAGGGGTGAGCCTTCACCAGCGAGGACGGCGTCAAGGACCTGGCGGGCCATCGAGTCGTTGAGCCGGCCTGACGCCACCATGGTGTCCAGCTCGGCGACGTCGTCGGGCGTGACACCGAAGTCCGCCAGATCGCGGCCCTCGGCGCTGGCACGTCGGGCCAGCTCGCCCAGCCACCATTTACGCGCGCCGGCAGGCGTTGCACCGGCGGCCACGGACCCCTCGATCAGCATGATCGCGCCGGCGTTCATGACGTCGCGCATCTCCATATCGCTGTAGCCCCAGTCGTTCTGGAGCCTACGCCGACGCTCGTCCGGGGGCTCGGGCATCGTGGCGCGGAGCTCTTCGACGCGCTCACGAGTCGGGGCGACCGGCACCAGATCGGGCTCAGGGAAGTATCGGTAGTCATCGGCGTCGGACTTCACCCGACCGGATGTGGTGACTCCGGTGTCCTCATGCCAGTGCCTGGTCTCCTGAAGGATCGAGGTGCCGCTGTTGAGCACCGCGGCGTGACGGGTCATCTCGTAGCGCACCGCCCGCTCGACCGACCGCAGCGAGTTGACGTTCTTGGTCTCGGTCCGGGTGCCCAGCGGGACGTCATTCTGTGTGAGGGGATCCTCCGTCTTGGGGCGAAGTGAGACGTTGGCGTCGCAACGCAGCGATCCCTGCTCCATACGGACGTCGCTGACCTTGAGCGCCTTGAGCAGGTCACGCAGCGCCGCGACGTAGGCCTTGGCCACCTCGGGTGCCCGATCCCCAGCGCCAACAAGGGGTTTGGTCACGATCTCGACGAGCGGGATGCCTGCCCTGTTGTAGTCGACGAGGCTGTGGTCCGCGCCGTGGATGCGTCCGGTCGCACCCCCGATGTGCAGCGACTTGCCTGTGTCCTCCTCCATGTGGGCGCGTTCGATGTCAACGCGGAACGTCGACCCGTCTGCCAGCTCCACGTCGAGGTAGCCCTCAAAGGCGATCGGCTCGTCGTACTGCGAGGTCTGGAAGTTCTTGGGCATGTCCGGGTAGAAGTAGTTCTTACGGGCGAAGCGGCACCATGTGGCGATCTCGCAGTTGAGTGCGAGACCGATGCGGATTGCCGAGTCGACCGCAGCGGCGTTGACGACCGGCAGCGCACCGGGCAGGCCCAGGCACACCGGGCAGACCTGCGTATTCGGTTCGGCACCGAAGCCGGTCGCACATCCACAGAACATCTTGGTCGCGGTGTTGAGCTCAACGTGAACCTCGAGGCCCATCACCGGGTCGTACGTCCTGATGACCTCGGCATAGTCGACAACGGGCTCAGCCCCATCGGCTCCGGCGGCGGTGCTCATGAGCGGGCCTCCCGGCCGTTGGCGGTGGTCAACAGCTCGGGGGCCTTCGCGAGCAAAGGTCCGCCCCAGCGCTGGATGAGGACTGCTTCGAGGGCGGCCCCGACGCGATACAGTCGCTCATCCTTGGTCGCGGGGGCAAGGATCTGTATGCCGACCGGCAGGCCATCCTCGTCGGCCAGACCACTCGGCAGGGACATCCCGGGGATCCCGGCCAGGTTGGCCGGGATCGTGGCAATGTCGTTGAGATACATGGCAAGCGGGTCGTGGACCTTCTCACCGATCTTGAACGCGGTGGTCGGCGTCGTGGGCGATACGAGGACGTCGGCCTTGTCGAACGCTGCCGCGAAGTCCCGCTGGATCAGCGTGCGGACCTTCTGGGCCGAGCCGTAGTAGGCGTCGTAATAACCGCTGGACAACGCATAGGTGCCCAGGATGATGCGGCGCTTGACCTCGTCGCCAAATCCGGCGTCGCGCGAGGCAGCCATCACCTGCTCGGCGCTGGGGTCGTCCACCCCGTCGGGCAGCACACGCAGGCCGTAGCGCATGGAGTCGAACCTGGCCAGGTTTGAGGATGCCTCAGCGGGCAGAATCAAGTAGTAGGTCGCCAGCGCGTACTCGAAGCTCGGGCAGGACACCTCGACGACTTCAGCGCCCGCATCAACGAGCAGCTGCACGGACTCCTCGAAGCGGGCACGGACGCCCGCCTGGTAGCCCTCGCCACCGAGCTCCTTGACCACGCCGATCCGCATGCCCTTGACGTCGGCCAGCCGCGCGGCCTCGACGACGGGCGGCACCGGGGCGTCGATGGAGGTGGAGTCCATCGGGTCGTAACCACCAATGACCGAGTGCAGCAAGGCGGCATCGAGCACCGAGCGCGACACCGGGCCGGCCTGGTCAAGGCTGCTGGCCAGAGCGATCAGGCCATAGCGCGAGACGCCGCCGTAGGTCGGCTTGCCCCCGACCGTGCCCGTCACCGCGGCTGGCTGCCGGATCGACCCACCCGTATCGGTGCCGATCGCGAGGGGCGCCTGATAGGACGCGACGGCAGCCGACGAACCACCGCCGGACCCCCCAGGGATGCGTTCGAGGTCCCACGGGTTGTGCGACGGGCCGAACGCCGAGTGCTCGGTCGAGGAGCCCATCGCGAACTCGTCCATGTTGGTCTTGCCCAGGATCGGCATACCGACGTCCTTGAGCTTCGCCACGATCGTGGCGTCATAGGGCGGGATCCAGCCTTCGAGGATCCGGGAGCCGGCAGTGGTAGGCAGGCCCTTCGTGGTGGCGATGTCCTTCACCGCGATCGGCACCCCGGCCAGGATGTGCAGATCCTCGCCAGCGGCCCGACGGCGGTCGATGTCGCGAGCCGTGGCAAGTGCGCCTTCGGCATCGACGTGCAGGAATGCGTGGACCGAGCCATCAACCGCGGCGATGCGGTCCAAATGGGCTTGGGTGGCCTCGACCGCACTGATCTCCTTGCGGTACAAGCGATCCGCGAGCTCGGCGGCGCTGGCGCGGGTGATGTCGGAAGTCACATTTGAACCTTTGCTCGGAGGACTCGAGTTGCTTGAAGTGCCTGAGATGTTCGAAGAACGGTGTGGGTTGCGGGGGCGCTCGGGCGGGTCAGTCCTCGTCCAGGATCCGCGGGACGGAGAATCGCTGCTGCTCGGAGGCGGGCGCTCCCGATAGCGCCTCCTCGGCGGTCAGGCTGGGCCGCACGACGTCGGGCCGTGTCACGTTGGTCAGCGGCAGCGGGTGCGACGTCGGTGGGACGCCGTCGGTGGCCGCCTCGTTCACGCGCGCGACCGACTCAAGGATGATGGCGAGCTCGCCGGCCATCTTGTCCAGCTCGGCATCACTGAGATCGATGCGCGCGAGCATGGCGAGATGGGCGACATCGTCGCGGGAGATTGCGGACATGCGCTGAAGTCTAGTCGGCGCTCACGAGCTGTCTCGGGCTGTATGCCGCGTGCTCACCAGACGCCCAACACGCGGCCTCGACACCCCGTTCACTGAGCAGCCAGGTCACCACCCGCGGGATCTGGGATGCGGGTAGTGGTCGGAGCGGCCCTGGAACGAGAGAATCTTGGGGTTCTGCACGACGCCAGACCGGATCTCGATCGCCATCCGAATGGACTGATCGTCATCCCAGGCCGAGGGGCCATCCATCACCGTGCGCAGGTAGGGGATCAGAGCCTCGCTGATGCCCCAGGTCGCGCTGTTCCACAGATAGGTCGGGCTGTGATCCACGCCGTAGTACGAAACGCTGTCGCCCACTGCCACGATCGGTGCCTCGAAGGTCGTGGGCCGGGCACACTCGAAACCCATGCCGGCGTCGCAGGACACGTCGACGATCAGGCTGCCGTAAGCGAACCGCTCCAGCTCTGCGTCCGTGACGAACATGAGCGGATCGTCGGTGTCCTGCAGCACGCAGTTGACCACGATGTCGTGGCCGGCCAGGAAGGCGGCCGTGGGTACCTGGCCCGCAGCCATCTGGACGGTCGTGCGACTGGGGTCTGCCTCGGCTCGGTCGAGATGCTCGAGCACGATGGTTGGGACAGGTGAGGCAACCGCTGTGACGTTGCGCATGGTGAGCACCGTGACGTCGTGGACGCCGAACGAGTTCAGCGCCGTGATGGCACCCCGTGCCGCGTTCCCGAAGCCGATGACAACAGCCGTGAGAGGTCGGCCATAGTGACCCGTTGAACCGATGAGTGTCATGGCGTGCAGCACCGAGCAGTAGCCTGCGAGCTCGTTGTTCATATGGAACACATGGACGACGAAATCCCCGGACGGCGTCCAGTGATTCATCGCCTCCCACGCGATGAGCGTCAACCGCCTGTCAATGCAGATCTGTGTCAGCTGGGGGTCCTGGACGACATGCGGCCAACCCCAGAGCACCTGTCCATCGCGAAGGCCGGCGACATCGTCCAGCGTGGGCTTGGGCAGCAGCACGACGTCGCTGGTCGCGATGATCTCCGCGCGCGAACGGATGCCCGCGACCTGAGTGGCGAGATGCTCGTCCGAGAAGCCGAAATGCTCGCCGTATCCTCGCTCGAGGACGATCCGCGCCCGCAGATCGGCGTCGATCCGATCGAAGTGCTGCGGATGGATCGGCAGCCTGAACTCGTTCTCCTTGCTCGAGTTGGCAAGCACGCCGAGGCTGAGCTGATCCATGAGTCTCCTGTCGGTTGACGCGGCCCCACCTGCCTGACCGCCATACGCCGCGCGGAATTCCCCGCAGCCTAGATCATCACGCCGCTCAGGCGTCAGGGCTGCCTGACTCGAGCAGGTCGCGGAAGCCGGCTTCGTCCAAGATCGTCAGACCGAGCTCCCGCGCCTTGTCCGCCTTGGATCCGGCGTTCTCCCCCACCACGACGAAATCGGTCTTCTTCGACACTGTTCCGGCTGCCTTACCACCGCGGGACAGGATGGCTTCCTTGGCCTCGTCACGAGAGAACCCCTCCAGCGAGCCCGTGACGACGATCGTCAGCCCAGCCAGGGTCCTGGGCCGCGACTCATCAATCTCATCGGCCATCCGCACCCCTGCAGCGGCCCACTTGTCGAGGATGGCCATGTGCCAGTCCACGCCGAACCACTCCTGGACCGACTCGGCGATCACCGGGCCGACGCCCTCGACGCCGGAGAGCTCTTCCAGAGACGCAGCTCGGATCGCGTCCATCGAGCCAAAGTGCCCGGCCAGCGCACGGGCCGCAGTGGGGCCGACGTGGCGGATCGAGAGGGCCACGAGGACCCGCCACAGTGACTGCTCCTTGGCGGTCGCCAGGTTGTCGATCAGCTTGGCGCCGTTGGCCGAAAGCACCCGACCGTCGACGACAGCGTCCTGCGGATCGGACTTCTTGGCGGCTCGGGTGTAGAGCGGCACCGTGATGAGCCGCGCCACGGCCTGCTTCGTGTCGCCGTCCGGGCCCGGTGCCAGGTCGAACAGATCTCCCTCGTCAGTCAGGACGTTGGCCTCGAGCAGCGCGATGGCGCCCTCCCAACCAAGCGCCTCTATGTCAAAGGCACCACGGGACGCCAGGGCGAACAGCCGCTCACGCAGCTGCGCTGGGCAATGCTGCGCGTTGGGGCAACGGATGTCCTTATCGCCCTCCTTCTGCGCCGCCAGCTCGGTGCCGCACTCGGGACAGTGCGTGGGCATCTCGAAGGCACGCTCGGACCCGTCACGCAGGTCGACGACCGGCCCTACGATCTCGGGGATCACGTCTCCGGCCTTGCGCAGCACGATGGTGTCGCCGATCAGTACGCCCTTGCGCACGACCTCGAAAGCGTTGTGCAGCGTGGCCATCTCGACCGTGGAGCCTGCGACCTTGACCGGCTTCATCACCCCGAACGGCGTCACCCGGCCGGTCCGACCGACGTTGACCCGGATGTCGAGGAGCTTGGTCGTGACCTCCTCGGGTGGGTACTTGTAGGCGATGGCCCAGCGCGGAGCCCGCGACGTCGATCCAAGGCGACGCTGGACCGCGACCTCGTCGATCTTGAGCACGATGCCGTCCAGCTCGTGCACGACCGAGTGCCGGTGCTCCCCGTAATGGTCGATGTAGGCCTGCACGGCCCCGATGTCGTCGAGCACCTGATAGTGGGTGGAGACCGGCAGACCCCAGTCGCGCAGGACGGCGTACGTCTCGCTCTGGCGGTCCATCGCGAAACCCTCTCGCGCACCGATCCCGTGAACGAGCATCCGCAGCGGACGGCTGGCAGTGACGCGAGGATCCTTCTGTCGCAACGATCCTGCGGCCGCGTTGCGTGGGTTGGCGAACGGCGCTTTGCCGGCCTCGACGAGCGAGGCGTTCAGCTCGGCAAACCCCTCGACCGGGAAGAACACCTCGCCGCGGATCTCGATGCTCTGTGGGTGATCGGTGCCTTTGAGCTGGTGCGGGATCCCCTCGATGGTCCGCACGTTGTTCGTGACGTCCTCGCCGGTGCGCCCGTCGCCGCGGGTCGCGGCACGGACCAGCCGACCGCGTTCGTAGAGCAGGTTGATGGCCAGCCCGTCGATCTTGAGCTCGCACAGATAGTGGTATGCCGTGCCGCCGCCGTCCGACGCCGTGTCGCGCTCGACGCGCGCGGCCCACGCCACGAGCTCCGCGGCGCTGAAGGCGTTGTCCAGGCTGAACATGCGCTCGAGGTGTTCGACCGCTGCGAAGTCCGTGGAGAACGACGCGCCGACCTGCTGGGTGGGACTGTCGGGAGTGCGCAGCTCGGCGTACTGGTCCTCGAGGTCGTTGAGTCGGCGGACCAGCTCGTCGTACTCTCCGTCGCTGATGGTCGGGGCGTCCTTGACGTGGTAGTTGAACTGGTGACCGCGCACCTGCTCAGCAAGGTCGGTCCACTCGTGGCGGACCTCATCGGGGACGTCGGTCGGCAGGTCGGTCACAGCCCACATCCTGCACCACACCGACGACAGGGCACTCCCCCGCGGATCGCCACCCGCGCGCTCATCGCCGACAGCTCACCGTCGGCAGCTCACCGTCGGCGGGACCGTCCGATCAGCACCGCCGCGGTCAGAACGACTGCGGCGCCCACGAACTGCGGCCACTGGAGCCGTTCGTGCAGCACCAGAACGCCCAGGGCGACCGATACCACCGGGATCAGGTAGGTGACCGAAGCTCCGACGGTGGGACCAGCCGCGCGCACGACGTCGTACTGGAATGACATGGCGATACCGGTACCGATGACGCCGAGGGCCAGGACCGCGAGTACCGGCCAGAGGACTGAGCCACCATCGGTGTTCGCGTGCAAGGACCACGGCGCCGCCAGCGACAGGCGGGTGCGCTGGGTGAGCCACCAGATCGGCAGGGCGACCAGCATCTGCCCGGCGGAGGTCAGCATCTGCGCGGCAGGCAGGGTGAGCCCGCCGAAGTCCGCCTTGATCAGAAAGCGCTTGGTATAGGTCCAGCCGACACCGTAGGACGTTCCGGCCACCAGCGTCATGCCGAACCCGAGGAGGTCAGGTCGCCCCTGTGACTCCCACGGCTGCAGGATCACCAGGACCCCGACGAAACCGATGAGCACCCCGACGATCTTGCGCGCTTCGATCTTGTCGTGCTTGAGCAGCAGCAGGCTGAACAGCACGGTGGCGATGGGGGTGATCGAGTTCCCGATGCCCGCCAGGGCAGAGCTGACCCGTTCCTCGCCCAGGGCGAACAGGCTGAACGGCAAGCTTCCCAGGAAGAAGCCGGTGACCATCAGATGTCCCCAGATGCGCCGGTCCCGGGGCAACCGGCCACGCGCTGCCGTCAGCAGGAGCAGCAGAACGGTCGCACCGCTGAGGATACGCAGCCCCGAGATCTGCAGCGGCGCAAGGGATCTCAGGCCGACCTTCATCAGCAGGAAGCTCGAACCCCAGATGAACGCCAACGCCGTGAACTTGACCTGCCACAGGACCCGGGTGGCCTTTATGGGGTCGGTCGTACCGGGAGCAACGTCATGGGTGGTAGTCGGGTGGGCAGTCACGCAGTGGTCAACTTCCTGCGGTCTCGGTCAATGCCCGGGCTGTGTCCACGGCCAGCCGTTGAACCTTGCGGGCACCCGACGGCGAGAGTGTGGCCAGACCGCAGGCCGGCGTGACGGTCACGTTGGAAAGGCCCGCGAGGGGCAGTCCGACGCGGCGCCACGCCTCGACCAGCGGGTTGATGACATCGGTAACCTTCGTGCGGGTCTCGTCGGTGGGAACCACTCCCGCCCAGAGCTCGACGCCAGACTCGACGGTGGCGGCGACGGACTCCCACCCCTTGGGAGTCAGCAGGGTGATATCGAGCGACACGGCCTTGACACCGGTATTCCTGAGCAGCACCAGTGGCACGTTCGGTGCGCAACAATGCACGACGGTATGCCGGTCGCCGGCGGCCGCAACGACGTCGCGCAGTCCCTCGGCCGCGACCGTGGGGTCGATCGCGCGGATCCGGCCGAAGCCCGATGCCGTGGGCAGCTCTCCGGACAGGACCGGCGGCAGGCCAGGTTCGTCGATCTGGACCACAAGGGTCGCCTCGGGGACGAGGCGGGCGAGCTCCCCGAGATGGACGCGCAGTCCCTCAGCGAGCGAGCCGATCAGGTCGCGGGTGGCGCCGGCATCGACCACCGAACGTTCGCCGCGGTGCAGCCAGATCGAGGACGCAAGGGTCCAGGGCCCGGCGATCTGCACCTTGAGGTCGCCGGCATAGCCGTCGAAAGCCTCGGCCAGCTCATCGAGGTCCTCGCGCAGCAGCGCCGCCGTGCGATGGGAGTCCCGCCCGGCGCGGTCTACGAACCGCCATCCCATGGGTTGCAGGTCGACCTTCAGATCGGCGAGCAGCCCGGAACCACGACCGATCATGTCGGCGCCGGGCCCCCGCGCGGGGAGCTCTGGCAGATAAGGAAGCCCGTCCTCGGAGAGCAGATCTCGAACGACTGACAGCGCTTGGCGTACATCCGTGTCGGGCCACGACCCGACCCCCGTGGCTCTGCTCACGCCGGTGAGCCTATCTGGGCTGAAACCGGTCCGGCTGCGGCTGGCCTGCGTGTCCCTGTTCTGGCGATGGTGGCGGACCCGACCACGCGAGTGCCGTCATACAGGACGACGGACTGACCAGGCGCCACGCCACGGATACGACGCTCGAGACGAACCTCGACCGTCTTGCCGTCAGCCCAAGCCGTCGCAGGGATCTCCTCGCCATGGGCCCGAACCTGCGCGCCCACTGACACCACGCCCTCCGGCGCCGGACCGCACCAGCGAGCGTGCTCCCCGGTGATGGTGTCGACGCCCAGGAGCTCGCCGGCTGCGACCACGACGGTGTTGGTGCTGGGCCGCACCTCCACCACATAGCGGGGCTCTCCACCGGCGGCGGGCTGGCCGAGGTGGAGTCCGCGACGCTGGCCGACCGTGAATGCGTATGCGCCGGAATGCTCCCCGACCTTGGTCCCATCCGCCTCGACGATGTCGCCGGGCTGCTCGCCGAGGTGGCTGGTCAGCCACTTGCGGGTGTCGCCATCGGGAATGAAGCAGATGTCGTGGCTGTCGGGCTTGGCCGCGACAAAGAACCCGCGCGCCCTGGCTTCCTCGCGGACCTGGGGCTTGTCCGTATCGCCCAGGGGGAAGAACGACCGGGCCAGCTGCTCCTCGTCGAGCACACCCAGAACGTAGGACTGGTCCTTTGCCATATCGACCGCGCGGTGCAGCTCCCTTGTGCCAGAAGGGTTTTCAACGATCTGGGCGTAGTGGCCAGTCGCCACCGCGTCGAACCCCAATGCCACAGCCTTGTCCAACAACGCCGCGAACTTGATCTTCTCGTTGCAGCGCAGGCATGGGTTGGGGGTGCGACCTGCGGCGTACTCGGTGATGAAGTCCTCAACCACGTCGTGGGTGAATCGCGCGGCCATGTCCCAGACGTAGAACGGAATCCCGAGCATGTCCGCCACGCGTCGAGCGTCCCCCGCGTCCTCGATGGTGCAGCAGCCGCGCGCGCTCTCGCGAAGAGTGGCGGCGTTCTGACTCAGCGCCAGATGCACGCCGACGACCTGGTGTCCCGCCTCGAGCATGCGCGACGCAGCCACCGCGGAGTCGACGCCGCCGCTCATGGCGGCCACAACACGCATCAGCTCCTCGGCTTCGCGCTCGTGCTCGTCGCCACCTGTGCCCTTTGCGCCCGCTCGACCGCAGCCGGCAGCGCCGCCAGGAACGCGTCGACGTCCGCGGCGGTGGAGGTGTGTCCGAGCGTGAGCCGCAGCGCGCCACGGGCCTGTTGTTCCGGCATGGCCATGGCCAGTAGAACGTGACTGGGCTGGGGAACGCCGGCCTGGCAGGCGGAGCCGGTGGAGCACTCGACGCCCGCGGCGTCCAGCAGATAGAGGAGGGAGTCACCGTCACAGCCGGGAACGAGCAGGTGCGCATTACCCGGAAGGCGCCGTAGGCCGTCGCCAGGCTCCCAGTCGCCAGTCACCTGGACTCCGAAGCCGGCATCCTGGGCACCGCGAATCAGCTTGTCGCGCAGGGCAATCAGCCGCTCGGAGACCGCCGCCCTGTTGGCCGTCGCATGCTGCATGGCCACGGCAAAACCGCGGATCGCCGGGGTGTCCAAGGTGCCACTGCGGAGCTGGCGCTCCTGGCCCCCGCCATGTGACAAGGGCACGAGGGTGGCATCGCGTCGGACCAAAAGTGCGCCCACACCCTGCGGACCACCGACCTTGTGGCCGCTGACACTCATCAGGTCGAGCCCGCTCTTGGCAAAGTCCACCTCGACCTGGCCGACGGCCTGAACGGCGTCGCTGTGCACCGGGATGTCGAACGTGTGCGCCACAGCGGCGATCTCGGCAATCGGCTGGACGGTGCCGACCTCGTTGTTGGCCCACATCACGCTGACCAGCGCAACGGAGTCGGGGTCGGCCTCGATGGCGGTACGCACCGTCTCTGGGTGCACGCGGCCGACGTGGTCGACCTCGAGCCAGGTGACCTTGGCACCCTCGTGCGCTTCGAGAAAGTCAACGCAGTCGAGGACCGCGTGGTGCTCAACCACGCTGACCAAAAGCCGCACCCGGCGGGGATCGACATCCCGTCGGGCCCAGAACAAGCCCTTGATGGCCAGGTTGTCGGATTCGGTGCCGCCGGAGGTGAACAGCACCTCGGAGGGGCGGGCGCCCAAGGCCATGGCAATCGTCTCGCGGGACTCTTCGACCACGCGCCGCCCAGCCCTGCCAGAGGTGTGCAGGGAGGATGCGTTGCCGACCTTCGCCATCTGCGTCGTCATTGCCTCGATCGCTTCGGGCAGCATCGGCGTGGTCGCCGCGTGGTCGAGGTAGACAAGGGAGTCGCGCACCAACCGAGTCTACGTGGGAGCGCAGCGATGCCGGACAACCCGATGTCGCGATGACTCACAGTGTGGCGCGGGGAGGGGATCCTGCGCATCGCCCCATCGGTGCGCATGGTCGATCTGGCTGTTCTGGGAGCCAGGTCGGCAGCCGTCAAACGTGCACACGTCGTCCTAGCCGCCCAGCTTCGCGCGTGGAGCCCCGGGCTGTGGGCGGAAGTGCACGTCTGACGGCTGCGGCAGGCCCCCGAGGGAGTCAACTCGCAGCGGCGCCCGTCCCCAACGTGGGGGACAGGCGCCGCTGCGTATGCCGTGCTGGTCGCGTATGCCGTGCTGACGCGTCAGCCCTTGGCTTTGTTGACAGCTTCGGTGGCCTGCGGCAAGACCTTGAACAGGTCTCCGACGACACCGAAGTCGACCAGCTCGAAGATGGGCGCCTCTTCGTCCTTGTTGATCGCGATGATCGTCTTGGACGTCTGCATGCCGGCGCGGTGCTGGATGGCGCCGGAGATACCCGCCGCGACATAGAGCTGCGGGGAAACCTCCTTGCCGGTCTGCCCGATCTGGCTGGTGTGCGGGTACCACCCGGCGTCAACAGCAGCGCGCGAGGCGCCAACCGCGGCACCCAGGGAATCAGCGAACTCCTCGACCTTGGAGAAGTCACCAGCAGTGCCGCGACCGCCGGAGACCACGATCGCGGCCTCGGTCAGCTCGGGTCGCCCGCTGGCAGCCCTCGGCTTGCGGTCGGTGATCCGGGCACCTTTGGCGCCCTCTGAGATCGAGACCTCGACGACCTGTTCGACGGCAGCACCCGAGACCGCCTCCGGTGCAACCGCGTTCGGTTTGACCGTGATGATCGGCGTGCCCTTGGTCACCGTCGCCTGAACGGTGAAGCCACCCGCGAATACGGACTGGGTGGTGCGCACTGCGCCACCATCACCCGCCTGCACGTCGACCGCGTCGGTGATCAGACCCGACTCGGTCTTGATCGAGAGCCGGCCAGCGATCTCCTTGCCCTCAGGCGACGAGGTCATCAGGACTGCCGCAGGTGATGCGGAGGCGACAAGCTGTGCCAGCACCTCGGCCTTGGGGGCCACCACGTAGTCGTCGAAGTCAGCCGCCTCGAACCCATAGATCTTCTCGGCGCCATACTGCGCCAAGACCTCCTTGGCGGCATCGAGCCCTGCGCCGATGAAGACTGCTGACGGCTCACCAAGGCGGCGGGCAATCGTCAGCATCTCGAGAGTGGTCTTTCGGACCGTGCCGTCGACGTGGTCGACCAGAACGAGAACTTCAGCCATGCGTTACTCCTACTTCTGTTCGGGTGATCAGCCTGTTCGGGTGATCAATCTGGTC
>DASRVZ010000182.1:0-10713 GCA_035654835.1 Dermatophilaceae bacterium
ACCCCAGAGACAATCTGTGAGGACACGGTGGCGCAAGCGTGCGTGCACATCGACGCTGCCGCACGCCAACTGGAAGCCGCCGCAGACGGTGACGTCTTCTCTCCCCTGCTCGGCCTGGCTGCTCAGCTCGCCCTCATTCGCGGCGGCATCGACCCCACGATCCGCGCCGTCGTCGACCGCGAGGACCTCCTCGGGCCGATGGCCCACACGGATCAGGCGCTGTCCCTGTTGGACAGCTTCCCACCGTCGGACGGGCAAACGGACCTGCTGGTGTGGACCCTGCGCCTCGCCGAACTCCATGACGCTCTCGTCGCGGCCGGGTCAGAGCAACCGTGAGCACCACGACCGTCGGTGACCTGTTGGACCGTGCGGAACTTCTCGCCCCCGCTCTGCGCGTCACCCGCGCCGAGATCACCGCGGACCAGTGGCGGTCCTTCGACGCCACCTCATACCGGCTGTTGCACGAACTGGTCGGCCCGGAGCGCACCGGCAACCGTGAGCAGGTCATCTCGCACGCGACGGTGAGCCGGATCCTGAACGGCTATCCGAGGCCCCTGTCTGCGCCCGTCCCCGAACTGACCTACAACGCCCGGCAGGCCGCCAGCCACCTCGGCGTCTCGCGCGCGACCGTGGCCGCAGACATTCGCGGGTCGCGACTGCCTGCGACCTACGACGGCCGCAGGTACAGCATCAAAGCCACGGACCTTCCCTCCATCACCAGGGTTCAGCCAGCCGACCCCGCCAGCACGCACCCCCTGGATCGGCTCAGCTGCGCGCTGGGCGTCCTTGCCGACATGGTCGTTGCCGAACGGTCCCGCACCACCAACATCCCCGGTCTCGACCCTCTGCGCGACGACGCACAGGTCGCACCTGTCATGGCCCGGGTACTCGCCATGACCGTAGCCGCCGCCCGCCACGCCCTTGCACACGTCCCACTTGAGGAAGCAGACCGGCCGCTGGCCATCGCCCGGTATGCCGAGCGCAGCCTGGACGCCATCGGAGACGTCGGCCGACCCAGCGCTCTCACCCGGGTCGCGAGCTTCGCCCCACCTTCGTCACCCCGCGGACCGAACGAACAGCTCGAGACCGCGCTTCGCGCTTGGGCAAGTCACGCACGGATCGAACTGGCCAGGACCGTTCCCAGCACAGAGGTCTTGCGCAACATCGCCAACCAGGCCCGCCACCTGTATGCCGTGAGCGCACGTCTGGCCGAAGCCTCCTTCGCTCATGGGCACCTTTCCGAACAAGCAGCGAAGTCCGACCACTTCGAGCTGCGCGACGCGGCCCAGGTCATGCACGCCCTTCAGCAGCAGTGGGAAACCGTCACCACAGCCACCAGACCGGGCCACGAGTACGTCACCGCGACGACCAATCTCCACGCAAGCCTGTCCGCAATCGAGCGAGAGATCCTACGGCCGGAGGAGAAGGTCGACGTCCTCAGGCGAGTCGACGTGACGGAGGCACTCACCGACCTCCGTTACGCCGCAACCGATCTGGTTGAGCTGACCCACGCCGGCGCCCAGCTGCCCGAGCCGCTCATCCGCTCCGAGCAACTATTTGCCCCAGCCCGGATCCTGCCCTCGACGATGGAACGCGTGCACGACCGCAACCACGGAAGGTACGTGGCCATCAGGCTCACGGAGGGTGCAGCCCTCATCAACGCCGCGCGCGAGGGGTCCAGAGCAGCACAGCAGGTTCGGGCAACCCTCGAGATCTCCATGGGCCGTATTGCGGCAATCGAGCTGTCCACGCATTCCCCTGCGCTCGTCCCGCGTCGAGAGTTCGAGCCAGCCACCAGCCTCGGCGGACCGGACCTGCTCTAACACCGCAGTCACCACGATGCTGCTCAAGCAGACGCCGGCCAGTTCTCATGGTGTACCGCCGGACCGGTAGGCGAGATGAAAGTGGTCAGCAGTGAACTCCAGAACTGCGTTGGCAGCCCCGGGCCGACCCAACTGTGCACAGTCATTCAGCACCCGCGGTGCCTCGACACCCAGGGAAAGGAACCCGATGAAGACCCCGCCAGTCCCGGTCGCCACCCAGTCGCGAAGTTCCGCCCACCCACGAGGAGTAGGGGTACGAGCCCCCGGCCCGGCCACAGTCCGGCGACATCTCACGATCGCTGAACTGTGCGACGAACTCGGCGTGGCAAGATCCACCTTCTACGATTGGCGCGCCAAAGGCGCCGCGCCCCGCTGCATAAAACTCCCCAACGGAGAAATTCGCATCCGACGAACTGACCTCGACCAGTGGCTCACCACCCTGGAGGACGTGGCCTGATGAACGACCTCACCTACGACGTGAAGATATGGACGACGCGCGTCCGGAACGGCAAGCGCGGCAACGTCTATGAGGTGCGCTGGGCGGTTGCCAACAAGGCCAGATCCAAGGGGCACTCGACCACAAAGTTGGCCGAGTCCTTTCGGTCGTCCCTGGTCACGGCCTCTCGGCAAGGACTCGCCTTCGACGTGGCCAGCGGCCTGCCCGAGCACGTTGCACGTCAGCTCAGCTCGGTCACCTGGTATGAGCACGCCAAGGCGTTCGTTGACATGAAGTGGGCGCGTGCGTCGGCTCGACACCGCCGGAGCATTGCCGAGGCGCTGGCAACAGTGACTCCGGCGCTGCTCGACACCGGACGCGGCGCACCCTCTCCCGAGGCAATCCGGCGCACGCTCTATCAATGGTCCTTCAACACGACCGCACGTAAGTCGACGCCCGATCCGGACACGGCCCGGGTGGACGCGTGGCTGACAGAGAACAGCCTGCCGCTGTTGCACCTTTCGCAAGCCTCACTCACGCGTTCGGCGCTCGATCAGCTGGCGCTCAAGCTCGACGGCAAGCCCGCAGCCCACACGACGGTCGCACGCAAGCGGGCCGTGTTCTACGGCGCGCTACGGTTCGCGGTCGAACTCGACCACCTGCCATCGCACCCGATGGACCGAGTGAGTTGGACCACCCCAAAGGCTGACGACGAGATCGACCAACGCGTCGTCATCAACCCACAGCAGGCGGTCGGGTTACTCAAGGCCGTAGGGGACATGGACCCAGCGATGGTCGGTTTCTTCGCCTGCATGTACTACGCCGCACTCCGCCCGGGAGAAGTGGTTCACCTTCGGAAAGAGAACTGCATTCTCCCCGAGACCGGCTGGGGCAAGCTCATGCTTGGCGGCTCGACCCAATACGCGGGCGCCTGGGGCGACAACGGACACGGACGGGAGGACCGCGCGCTCAAGCACCGTTCGTCGCGAAGCGTGCGCCCGGTGCCTGCCTGTCCACAACTGGTGCGAATCCTCCGCCACCATCTCGACAACTACACCTGTGGACCGGATGGGCGCCTGTTCGTGACTCGAACAGGCAAGCAGCGCCATCCCGTATCGGGTGGCTATGCCGGGCCCGTGTCTGGCTCCAGCTATGGCAATACCTGGCGAAAGGCGCGGGCTGCAGCCCTGACGAAAGCCGAGGCAGCCTCACCCCTGGCTCGCCGTCCTTACGACCTGCGACACGCCTGCGTGTCTCTTTGGCTCAACGCTGGCGTGCCCGCCACCCAGGTCGCCGAGTGGGCCGGGCACAGCGTCGCCGTCCTGCTTAGGGTCTACGCGAAGTGCATCGCCGGGCAGGAGGATAGCGCTCAGCATCGCGTGGACATAGCCCTGAACGCGGCCGTGAATGGCGAGTGGCGGCCACCCGCAGCTGACCAGATCGCGCCAGAGACAGCCGGGTGAGATGACGAACGTCGCGCCGGTAGCGCGATGCCCAGGAGAAACCCAGGGTGGGCCGTGACAGAGCAAGTACTCAACGGTGAGAAGTCGACATACAGCCGCATCAGCTCGGTGCTGGTCGGGATCACCCGGGATCGGCCCGACGACGAAGAACGAGGACGGGTTACCGTGACCGCGGTACTTTCGGAAGAACTCGGCGATGGAGCCGAATGACGACAACATTTGTCCCCACAAGTGGGTACAATCGTTGTTATGGCTGGTTCGACGCTCGTCCGACTCGGCTCCATCGCGGAACGCCGATGGGGTCTGGTCACCACGGCCCAGGCCGAAGATGCCGGAGTCTCACGCAAGCAGCTCTCCCGAATGGCTTCCTCAGGTGCGATCGAACGCGTAACGCAGGGCGTCTACCGCATGGCGGGGGCGCCGCCGCAAAACCACGAGGCGATCTACGCCACCTGGCTCGCTCTGGGTGGTGCAACCGCACCTCGCACGGATGCCGGAGTCTCATCAATCGTGGCTGCCGGTGTCACCGGGGCTGTCCTCCACGACGTTGGCGACTTCTTCCTCGACGGCTTCGACTTCATCGTCCCCGCACGCAAGGGAACACGGCTCTCTGGCGTGCGCCTGCGCATCCGGCACCTAACCCGCGACGAGGTCATCGGAGTCAACGGCCTACCGACGCTGACTATCGAGCGAACCATCGCCGACCTGATAGAACTGCAGACCGACCTGTCCCTGGTCGCCGGAATCGTCCGCGATGCGGTGCAAGCCGGAGAGCTGGTGGCACCGGACCACCTCGTGACCTATCTCGACCCCCTCGCGGCGCGACGCAACGAGAACCGCAGGGGCGACGGCAGATCGCTAGCGAACGACCTGTTCGCGCTGGCAGGCGTGAGTCCGGAAGGATGGGACCGTGACTGAGCGCGACGGATATGGCGACTGGCGATCGCTGGAGCTGGCGATCAAGGAGGCCGCGAAGCAGGCTGCCCGCGAGGCCGGGGCCGGTGTCAGTGCCGCTACCGTCGACGCACAGATCCGTCAGGCCCGCTTCGATCGGTTCCTCTCGCGCGTCTTCGCTGCTGGCGAGGAATCCGAATGGCTCCTCAAGGGCGGCATGAGCATGCTCGCGCGGGTGCCACGCTCACGCACCACCAAGGACGTGGACCTTGCCGCACAGAAGGCAGCCGACCTTGCCGAAGCCGAGAAGGCGCTGGTCGACCTGGTGAACGTCGACCTCGGTGATCACCTCACCTTCCGACTCATCCGCTCCACCCCGACAGGTCTCGGCGAGAACCAGCCGGGACTGGCCACACGGCGCTATATTTTCGCCTGCATCGATGTTGACCACGACACTCAGATCGACACCGTCCACGTCGACGTCGTCGTCGGGCCGCCGCCCGTCGGGCGACCCGAGGTCGTCGAACCGGCGAACCGGCTCCACCTGCGCCGCCCGCTCGTCACGCATCCCTACCGGCTCTACCCGGTGGCCGACCATATGGCCGACAAGGTCTGCGCAACGATGGACACCAACTACCCGGGGGGAAAGCGCAGTAGCCGGGTCAAGGATCTGGTCGATCTCGTCGTCCTGGCCCACACCCAAGCCGTCGTCCTCGACGGGCTGCACAACGCGATCGCCGCCAAGCGGGTTATCAGCGGCATCGAGCCGTTCGAGCACTTCGACATCCCGGACGACTGGACCCGGACCTACCCCACCACGGCGAAGGGCGTCCCGTCGGCCGAGTCCTTCACGGCCGAGACGGCTGCCGTGCTCGTGGCTTCCCTCGTAGACCCGGCCCTCGACAAAAGCTCGAACAACAGCATCTGGGATCCCGACAACTTGGCCTGGGTTGCGGCCACGAGCGGCCCCAGCGCGGCCCCAGTCGACGCGAAATAGGCGTTGGGGCAGGTCAGTGCGCCATGCCTGTCACTACGTCAACATCTAATGCCAGGATCCTCGACACACCGCCTCCACCTCACTTCTGCGACCCAAGCCCTGGGGGAGAGTCTGTGCCACTGACGCGGCGGCTGTCCGCCGATTCGCCAAGAGACCCAGCGGGTCCCGACTTGCCAGCCAGACGGACGCCAGGCACACCCGCCAACGGCCGGAGGGACATGGGCCCACCCGTGTGTTTCGCCGCGCCGACGACACCGTCCCTCGGCGTTGTCACGCCGGAACCGTTGGATGAGCCGGGAGGACACGCCCAGCATGAACCGGACGCGGCCGTGAACTCGTCCACGAATAGTCCACAGACGCCCGTAGATGACCGGACAGTGCCGGACACGGCCAGATGACATGACGAAGGCCCCTGACCGCATTTCCGCTGGTCAGGGGCCTTCGTCATGCGATTTCGTGCGGAGGGCGAGAGATTCGAACTCTCGGTGGGTTTAACCCCACAGCGGTTTTCAAGACCGCCGCACTAGGCCACTATGCGAGCCCTCCTGGCCGCACGGCATACCGGTGTCGGCCGTCCAGCAGGGCTAACCGTATCTGCCCAGCGCAGATCCAGCGCGAACAGTCCACCGGCAACGCCCAGCAGGGATCCTCGCGGACCTCAGCCGAGGGGCGCGACGGTGCCTCAGAGCCGCAGATCCCGCTCTGAGACACAAACCACCGAGCTCAGATCCAGAGTGCGGGGTCCTTGAACATCGCCTCGTACAGATCCTGGCCCTTGTCCGGGAAGCGGATCGTGGCGGGAACGCCGGTGGCCACAGCCCCGGCCGGAATGTCTT
The DNA here is from genome assembly GCA_035654835.1 of Dermatophilaceae bacterium. Lineage (GTDB taxonomy): Bacteria > Actinomycetota > Actinomycetes > Actinomycetales > Dermatophilaceae > UBA4719. The sequence continues at coordinate 6,450 of DASRVZ010000182.1, forward strand.
TGACGACAACGGAGTTGGCGCCGATCTGCACATGGTCTCCGATGTATACGGGACCGAGGACCCGAGCGCCCGCACCGATGGTGACGTGGTTGCCGACCGTCGGGTGACGCTTGACCCGTTTCATCGAGCGACCACCAAGCGTGACGCCGTGGTACATCAACACGTCGTCGCCAATCTCGGCAGTCTCGCCGATGACCACACCCATGCCGTGGTCGATGAAGAAGCGCCGGCCGATCTGCGCGCCGGGGTGGATCTCGACCCCTGTGATCGCCCGCGTGAGCTGCGAGATCAGCCGGGCTGCCAAGCGACCGCCAGGCTTGTTCCACAGGCGATGGGAGAGCCGATGCACCCAGATGGCATGCAACCCGGGCGAGGTCAGCGCCATCTCGAGGCGGGAGTCCACTGCAGGGTCCCGCTCGATCGCTGCGTCCAGATCCTCACGGACCCGGGCAAGAGCAGAGCGCCACGAATGAGTCGACCGACCGCGCGGATCAGGGGGGGTCACCGTGCGATCGATCGACGTGTCACCAGTCAAGCGGAGGGCGGTCATCGGCGCGGGCCCTTTCAGGAAATGGACGGGACAGGAATCGGGCTAAAGGGGACAGGCGGGCTCAGGTGAGCAGGTCAGAGAAGAGGATGGTGGACAGGTAGCGCTCACCGAACGACGGGATGATCACCACGATGAGCTTGCCCGCGTTCTCAGGCCGGCGGGCGACCTTGTCGGCTGCGGCGAGAGCAGCTCCGGACGAGAGGCCGACCAGCAGCCCCTCTTCCTTCGCGGCACGACGAGCCCACTCGACGGACGTCTCGGCGTTGATGTCGATGATCTCGTCGTACACCCCGCGGTCGAGGATCTCGGGCACGAAGTTCGCACCGATGCCCTGGATCTTGTGTGGGCCGGGAGCACCGCCGTTGAGGATCGCGGACTCCTCGGGCTCTACGCCGATGACCTGAATCTCGGGGTTGCGAGCCTTGAGGACCTGGCCGACGCCGGTGATTGTGCCACCGGTGCCGATGCCGGCGACGAAGATGTCGACCGTGCCGTCGGTGTCCTTCCAGATCTCTTCCGCGGTGGTCTCGCGGTGGATCCGCGGATTGGCCTCATTGGCGAACTGGCGGGCCAGAATGCCACCGCGATCGGCGGCGATCTCCTCGGACCTGGTTACGGCGCCCTTCATCCCCTCGGACCCCGGGGTCAGGATGAGCTCGGCGCCGTACGCCCGCAGCAGCGCCTTGCGCTCCTGGCTCATCGTCTCGGGCATGGCGAGCACGACGTTGTATCCACGGGCGGCACCCACCATCGCCAGCGCAATACCGGTGTTGCCACTGGTCGCCTCCACGATGGTCCCGCCGGGCTTGAGCTCGCCGGACCGCTCGGCGGCGTCGACGATCGACACGCCGATCCGGTCCTTCACGGAGCCGGCCGGGTTCTGGAACTCGAGCTTGGCGGCGATCGTCGCACCGGCACCTGCGCTCAGTCGATTGATCCGGACGAGCGGGGTGTTGCCGACGATGGCCGTGACGTCGTCATGAATGGGCAATGGAACCACCTTGTGTGCGTGGGCGAACGGTGAGATCAGCTTGGGGGTACATCCACCACGTCAACAAACCTATCGTTATAGATGTTCCAATGGCAGGTTATGTCAATCTCTGGGCAATGACCAAGTCGCGTTCACTCCATGGACCGGCACCCGAGCGACGCACAACACAATTCATCCCAACACGGGACGTACGGGTCGCTCCTCCGTACACTCCGGGGATGACCTCGCACATGTTGTTGCGCTCCCTGATCGGCATCGGGATGACCCTTCTGATCATGTCCTTCGCGGGCCAGCGCCTGTCGTTCCTCTTCCAGCTGGCTGGTTCCGGCAAACCCGCTGTGGGGAGACTGCTGGACGCGCCCAAGCGGGTGCAGGCCGAGGCGTTCGAGGTGCTGGGCCAGCGCAAGCTGCTGAAGTGGACGGTGCCCGGTGTGGCGCACGTGTTCGCGTTCTGGGGCTTCCTGGTCCTGATGCTGACGATCCTGGAGACCTACGGGGCGCTCTTCGTCGCTGACTTCCACATCCCGATCGTCGGCACCTGGCCGGTGGTGGGCTTCGCCGAGGACCTGTTCGCGGTGTTCGTGCTGATCGGGATCGGGATCTTCGCGGTCATCCGGCTCACGAACAACCCGGCGAAGCAGGGCCGGCAGTCCCGGTTCTTCGGCTCGCACACGCGGAGCGCCTGGGTGATCCTGTTCATGATCTTCCTGGTCGTCGCGACCCTGTTCCTGTATCGCGGCGCGCAGGTCAACACCGGAGCGTTCCCCTTCGCCGACGGCGGCGCGTTCGCCTCCGAGTGGGTCGGCACCCTGCTCGCCCCGCTGGGCCAGACGACCAACTTGTGGCTGGAGACCACCGGCATCTGGGGTCAGATCGTCGTGGTGCTCTGGTTCCTGGTGATCGTGCTGAACTCCAAGCACCTGCACCTCGGCGCAGCCCCGGTCAACGTTTACACGTCCCGCCGACCGAACGCTCTGGGTCCGCTGCTGCCGATCTACCACAACGGCGAGCCGGTCAACTTCGAAGACCCGCCCGAAGACGCGCAGTTCGGCAAGGGTCACATCGCGGAGTTCACCTGGAAGGGCTACGTCGACCTCATGGCCTGCACCGAGTGCGGCCGCTGCCAGGACCAGTGCCCGGCGTGGAACACCAACAAGCCGCTGAGCCCGAAGCTGATGATCATGAACCTGCGCGACGCGATGTTTGCCCAGGCCCCATACCTGATGGCAGCGAAGGGCGAGCACCCCGGACTGGGCGAGCTGCACGAGGAAGCCCTCGCGAGCGTGACCGCCGAGGTGCGCGAGCAGGTCGAGCGTCCATTCATCGGGACGCGTGAGGGCAGTGAGCACGCAAGCGAGGACGGCTACACCTTCGACGGACACCGCACCACGGGTGCAGCGCTGCCGATCATCGACGAAGACGCCCTGTGGTCGTGCACGACCTGCGGCGCGTGTGTCGAGCAGTGCCCGGTCGACATCGAGCACATCGACCACTTCATCGACATGCGCCGCTACCAGGTCCTGATTGCGTCGGCGTTCCCGTCAGAGCTCGGCGGCCTGTTCAAGAACCTCGAGAACAACCAGAACCCCTGGGGCATGTCCCCCCGCGCCCGACTGGACTGGGCCAAGGGCCTTCCCTTCGAGGTCAAGATCCTGGGCCAGGACGTGGCGGACGCCTCCGAGGTCGACTACCTGTTCTGGGTCGGCTGCGCCGGCGCCTACGAGGACCGCGCAAAGAAGACCACCCGGGCCGTCGCCGAGCTGCTCAACATGGCCGGGGTGACCTTCGCTGTCCTGGGCGACGGCGAGACCTGCACGGGTGACCCTGCCCGCCGCGCGGGCAACGAGTTCCTGTTCCAGACGCTCGCCCAAGGAAACGTCGAGACCCTGAACGAGGCCAAGGCGACCAAGATCGTCGTCACCTGTGCGCACTGCTTCAACACGATCAAGAACGAGTACCCGCAGGTCGGCGGCCAGTACGAGGTCGTCCATCACACCCAGCTGCTCAACCGCCTCGTCCGTGACAAGAAGCTGATCCCGGTGTCCCGCCCGGACCAGGCCGATACGTCCAACGTTGCCTCGACCGCAGACACCGTGACGTACCACGACCCCTGCTACCTCGGTCGCCACAATGGCGTCTACTCACCGCCGCGTGAGCTGCTCGGGGCCCTGCCCGGCGTCGAGCTGCGCGAGATGCCGCGAACGGGCGACAAGTCGTTCTGCTGCGGCGCCGGTGGCGCACAGATGTGGATGGAAGAGAAGCTCGGCACCCGCGTCAACAACAACCGCGCCGCCGAGGCTGTTGCCACCGGCGCAGGTCGTATCGCGGTCGGCTGCCCCTTCTGCAACGTCATGCTCGCCGACGGACTCATCGAGAAGCAGTCAGAGACCGGCGCCCACGAGGATGTCGAGGTCGTCGACGTGGCCCAGATGCTGTTGGCCGCGGTGCGCCGCGCCGACGTCAACGCCACCCCCAGCCCGGTTGGGTAGAGCCAGGGGTTAGTTGGGTGGAGGCAGGGGTTAGCCGAGGCCGTTCGAGGTGAGGAACTCCTTGGCGACTGCGGCGGGGTCCTTCTTGTCGATCACGACCTCCTTGACGAGCGCACCCAGCGTCGCGGTGTCGAGCTTGGCCGAGATCGCGTTCAACGCAGCTGAGATCGTGTCGTTGACCTTGGACTTGGTGATCAGCGGCACGACGTTCTGGGCGGCGAACAGACTCTTGGG
>DASRVZ010000183.1:0-4467 GCA_035654835.1 Dermatophilaceae bacterium
TTGTAAGGGCGATTGACCCCACGTGCGGTGCTGGTGAAAGCCCTTGTCTCGTCACATCTCAACGTCTGCCCATGTGGGGACGTCTGTTCGGCGGCCGGCAGGCGGCGGTAAGACGCAGATCCTCGCGTGCCTGGATCGCGGCATAGGACGTACTCCTCCACCTAGGCTGCGCGAGTGACCACGATACGAAGTCGGCTCAACAGGCGCGACTGAAGGCAGCCTGAGGGCAGCGTCGTCATGTTGACGGGCGTCGCAGGACCGGCGAGTGTTCTGGCAGTCGGGACGGTGGTGGACGACGGATCGGAGGACCCATTGACAGAATCAGGTAGCTCTCCAGCGCGCAAGTCGCCGGCGAAGAAGGCTGCGGCCAAGAAGGCCGCGCCGAGGAAGCCTGCGGCCAAGAAGGCTGCACCGGGGGCCGCAGCGAAGAAGTCCGCTGCGGAGAAGTCGCCTGCGAGCAAGAAGGGCTCGCGGCTAGACGCTGCGGGCGAACTTGCGCGCTCCGCCCCGATGTCGAAGTACTTCAACAACGCCCGTGCGCGCGCACGGCGAATGCTCGAAGACCCAGAGGCCCTCAAGCGGGTTGCGGACGAGTCCTACCGCAGTGGTGCCTCCAGGAGTGGCCCCTTCGCCGCGGTGATGGACGACTTCCGCACGTTAGTGCGCCTGGTCGTCGCGTACGCCCGCGGCAACTACCGCGACATCCCGCCTGACTCTTTGGCTCTGGTCGTAGCGGGTCTGGTGTATGTGGTGTCGCCGCTCGATCTGGTTCCCGATGCCCTTCCGGTGATCGGATACATGGATGACGCAGTGGTCATCGGTTGGGTCATCAAGTCCGTCCGGCAGGAGCTCGATGCGTTCCGTGCCTGGGAGGTCGGTCAGTAACTTCCCATCCGACGAACCGCCGCAGTAGTTCGGGGCTAGACGCAATACTCATAAGTTAGGGTGTGACGAGGATGTGGATCGTGCTGTCCAGGTCGCGGGAGGGGCGGGGCCAGTCGCGGTGCTCGGCGTGTTTGACGCCGTAGCTGCTCATCTTGCGTTTGACCACTCGTGGGGCGGCGCGCAGTTGGCGCCGGGGGAGGAGGCGGTGGCAGATCTCGGTGATCGTGGCGGGCAGTGCGACGCTGAGCGCGTGGGAGGTGGTGCCGAGCCCGGCGCGGACGCTGCGGCGGGCTGCGTGCAGGGTGGCGGTGAAGCTGATCCGGTCGGGGTCGATGTCCCGGTCGGCGGCGGCGGTGCTCATCAGCGCCCGGATCGCGTAGTGGGTGCACAGCAGGCCGTAGGCCTCCTGGCGCACTCCCTGGGAGGTCTTGGAGCGCAGCACCGCCCGGGGACCGCGCTGGTGGGTCTTGAGCTCGTCCAGGGCGGTCTCGAACTCCCAGCGTTCGGCGTAGAGGGCGGCCAGGTCCGCGGCGGGAGCCGCGTCGGGGTCGGTGATGGTGGTCAGCAACCGGTAGCGGTTGTCCTTGGCCGCGGGACGCCCAGGGTCATCGATGCCGTACTCGATGACCCGCACGCCTTGCACGTGCTCTCGGACGCGCTTGTCTGGCGTGGCCACGATCTCGGACCGGAAGGAGCCGTCAGCGAAGCGTTCGAGTACCGGCAGAACCGCGTTGCCCTTGGCTCGCCAGAGCAGATCCGCGCCGGTCGCGGCGAACGCGGAGAACAGCGGGTGGGCGGTGAATCCCCGGTCGGCCAGCACCAGCATGCCTGGACCCAGCGCGCCGACCAGCTCGCGGGCTAGCGTGGATTCCCCGGTGGAGTACCGGCCCATCGAGGCGGCGAACATGGCATGGGTGCCGCACTCGGCCAGAGCCACCAGCCGCAGCTGAGGGAACGCCGAGCCCTGCCCACGGGAATGACCCGGCCGCCCGAAAGCCTCGTCGTTGTCCGGGGTGTCGGCGACATCCAGCGTCGTGCCGTCCATGCCGACCAGCCGCCAACCGCGGTAGAAACCCCCCGGGGTCCCCGCGGTAGCCATCGGCACGCAACCCCGCTCGAACAGCGCCTGCATCGGCTCGGCCCCCAGCCGGGCACGCGCCTGAGAGATCGCCGGTTGGCTCGGCACCGTCCAGGTCCGCGCCCACCCGGACTCCCAGCTGAGCCCCTCAACCAAGCTGCGCATCACCTCCTCATAGCCCGAGGAGGAGAACAACGTCATCCCCAGCACGTAGTAGACGACCAGACGCGCCGGCAGCAGCCGGTGCCGCTGCTGCTGGCGTCTGGTCTCGGTCAGCACCGCATCCACCAGCCCAGGTGGAAACGTCCGCGTCAACAGCCCCAACGCCACATGATCGGACAACCGCTGGTCGTCCTGCGGCTTGACCCATCCGGCTCGGGGCACGGACGAAGAATACCACGACTGTAGTTCTAACTTATGAGTATTGGGGCTAGGGCCGTGGTACGGCGTGGGCGAAGACCGTGGCCACGTCGGCTGGCATCCGAAAGCCGCGTGCGCGCTGGTAGGACGGGTTGGTGGGGTCGTACTCGGGGAGGATGGGAGCTCCCGCATCCGCCGGGAGCAGCCCCTCGCTGACCATCTCTCGCATCGTGCCAGCGATGGGCTTCGTGAATCCCGTCAGCGCCCTTGTCTTCGGGTAGCGGCCGATGGTGTAGACGGTGTCTCGGTCTATGTATCCGCCCGAGTGCGCCGCGGTCGCGATGGCTGTGGCCTGGACGGGGCGCTTCTTGGCGCGGAGGCGACGGATCAGCTCCGCGGCAGCGCGGGTGGACCAGCCCCGGATCGGCGGGGCGTCCGACGGCGCGGCGGATTCGTCCCCGGTCGAGATTCCATCATCGGCGCCGTCCGCAGCCTCGCCTCGTGAGGAAAGCACATGAGCGATGGCTTCGCGGAGCTTCTTCACGGTGCCCGAGTCGAGCCCATCGACGGGGACGATCAATGCCATGCCCTCGTGCGGTGTGTTCACAACTGTGAGGTTACAGTCTAGATATACAGTAGGCAAGGTCCTTGGTGAAGTGGACGATACTGGCGGTGTTAAGTGTAAGCCTGCCTAGGTTGAGGATTGAGTATGGCTTAGGAGATATCCGCTACTAGGATGCTGGCCATGGAGGGGAAACCGATGCGAGGTCAGTTCGTCCGGCGTACCTGGCGACACGATCCAGCCATCTACGCACCCCCTCGCTACCGCCGAGCATGCGAGTACGAAGCCTTCATCCCAGAGGCGCTGGAGGCGTTCGACGCTCCTCTCGGGACCGACCTCTCAGGTGTCATCTCCGAGGCTGAGCGAGCAGTTCTCGGCCTCAACGCCCAGGCTCATCCTGGTCTCGCACCTCTCGCAAGGTTGCTTCTCAGGACAGAGTCCATCGCCTCGTCAAAGGTGGAAGGCATGCAGGTCAGCGTGCGTGACCTTGCAAGAGCCGAGGCGCGGGTCGAGACCGGAGGACGAGCAGGTCCCACAGCGCAGGAGATCCTGGCGAACATCGATGCCATGGAGCTGGCGGTCGCGGAAGCGAGCATCCAAGGCGTTACCACCATCGAAGACCTCGTGGCCATCCACCGGGCCCTGATGGCGACGGCGCCAAACGCTCGGATGGCAGGGCTGATCCGAACCGAGCAGAACTGGATCGGTGGCAACGATCACAACCCCTGCGGTGCCGACTACGTCAGCCCACCTCCGGAGGACGTGCCTTGGCTTCTTCAAGATCTCTGTGTCGCGGTGAACGAGGAACATCTGCCGCCGCTCGTCCAGGCGGCCCTGGTGCACGCCCAGTTCGAGACCATCCACCCGTTCATGGATGGCAATGGGCGTACGGGCAGGGCACTGATCCACGTCGTGCTCAGGCGTCGGGGACTCACTCCGGCGTACGTTCCACCGCTCAGCGTGGTCCTGGCTGGCAACAAGCCCCAGTACATCGAGGGTTTGACGAGGTTTCGCGAAGGTGACGTCGAGGGTTGGCTGGAAACCTTCGCCGTGGCAGCCGCCAAGGCAGCCGACCTAGCCGGCCAGTACCTGTCCAGAGTGCTTCAGTTGCAGGATCAATGGAGGGACTCGCTCCGCGCCGCGGTACGTCCTCGAGCGGATGCCGCGGCATGGCGAGTCATCGACGTCCTGGTAGCCCACCCAATCATCACCGTACCTGTCGCCGTCGCTGCGACCGGCCGTGCGAAGGCGACGATCAACCAAGCCCTGGGCCAGTTGCAGGAGGCAGGCGTTCTCGTTCCTCTGACCGAGAGGGAACGCAACCGTTCCTGGGAGGCTGTGGGGCTGCTCGACCTGATGGGCGGCCTCGAAGTCGGCCGGGTACCCCCGGGGTAGCGCACCGCCATCACAACCAGACGTGCGGACGCCGGGGCGGATGCGCAAGGATGCGCGGCATGGCGAAGTGGGAGTACGCGACGGTTCCTCTGATCGTGCACGCGACCAAGCAGATCCTCGACCAGTGGGGCGAGGACGGCTACGAGCTCGTGCAGGTCGTCCCCGGCCCCGAGGGGCAGGGTCTGGT
>DASRVZ010000184.1:0-9161 GCA_035654835.1 Dermatophilaceae bacterium
GGGGTGGGTCGAGCGGCTCAGCGCAGGAGCTGGGCGGCCTCGAGCGCGTAGTAGGTCAGGATGATCTGGGCGCCGGCCCGCCGGATCGAGGTCAATGACTCCATCATCACGCGCTCGCGGTCGATCCAGCCGTGAGCCGCAGCGGCCTCGATCTGGGCGTACTCCCCCGACACCTGATAGGCCGCCACCGGCACCGGCGACATCTGCGCCACGGCCGACAGGATGTCGAGGTAGGGCAGCGCCGGCTTCACCATGACGATGTCGGCACCCTCAGCCACGTCGAGCTCGACCTCAAGCAAGGACTCGGTCGCGTTCGCCGGATCCTGCTGGTATGTCGCCCGGTTGCCCTGCAGGGTGGACTCCACCGCCTCGCGGAACGGGCCGTAGAACCCTGAGGCGTACTTGGCCGCATAGGCCAGGATGATCGTGTCCTGGAAACCGTTGTCATCCAACGATTTCCGGACGAAACCGACCTGACCGTCCATCATCCCGCTCAAACCCAGGACATGCGCGCCGGCTCGGGCTTGCGCGAGGGCCACCGCGGCATACTGCTCGAGAGTGGCGTCATTGTCGACGCGTCCCTCGTTGTCGACCAACCCACAGTGGCCATGGTCGGTGAACTCGTCCAGACACAGGTCAGCCATGACGACGAGGTCGTCACCGACTGCGTCGCGCACCCTGCGAACTCCCACGTTGAGGATGCCCTCAGGGTCGACCGCGCCCGAACCGACGGCGTCGCGGGTGGTCGGCACGCCGAAGAGCATCAGCCCGCCGAGGCCCGCCTCGACCGCCTGATGTGCCACAGCGACAAGTGAGTCCAGCGAGTGCTGAACGACCCCTGGCATCGACGTGATGGGCTGCGCCTCGACTGCCCCCTCGCGGACGAACACCGGCAGCACGAGATCGGCAGGGTGCAGCCGTGTCTGTGCCACCAGGGCCCGCACCGCGCCGGTCTGGCGAAGACGGCGCGGCCGCTGGGTCGGGAAGCTCACTACTTCGCCTTCCGACGAGCCGATACCTTGCGGGCGCTCGGTCGCACAACGCTCTCTCCGGCCTCGGCAGCGGTGATTGCCAGACCCACGCCATACTCGGCCAGGGCATCAACCAGCGCCTCAGCTGACGCCTCGGGAGCCAGCACGTCGACCCGCAGGCCGTGCTCTTCAGCGGTTTTGGCCGTTGCCGGGCCGATGCACGCCACGACGGTCGAGGTGTGTGGCTTGCCCGCGATGCCGACCAGGTTGCGGACGGTCGATGACGAGGTGAACAGGACGGCATCGAACTTGCCGGTCTTGATCGCCTCACGAACTGATGCAGCCGGCGGTGCCGCCCTGACCGTGCGGTATGCCGTGACGTCGTCCACCTCCCAGCCCATGTCTTGCAGACCGGCGACCAGTGTGTCGGTGGCAATATCGGCTCGCGGGAGGAAGACGCGGTTGATGGGGTCGAGGACCTCATCGAAGGGCGGCCACTCCTCGAGCAGGCCGCGCGCGGACTGCTCTCCCGACGGGACCAGATCAGGCTCAAGGCCCCACTCGCGCAACGCCTCGGCTGTCACGCCGCCCACCGCAGCGATCCGCAGCCCGGCGAAGGCGCGGGAGTCAAGGCCGAACTCTTCGAACTTCTCCCGAATGGCTCGAACGGCGTTGACCGAGGTAAACCCGATCCACTCGTAGCGTCCGGTGACCAGGCCCTTGATCGCGCGCTCCATCTGCTGTGGCGTGCGCGGCGGCTCGACGCTGATCGTGGGGACGATGTCGCTCGTCGCGCCGTAGGACGCAAGTCGTGCAGTCATCGAACCGGCCTGATCTCTGGTGCGTGGAACGAGGATGTTCCAGCCGAACAGCGGCTTGGTCTCGAACCACGAGAGCTGCTCACGCAGCTCCACCGTCGACCCCACCACAGCCAACGAGGGGAACTCGACCTTGGCTGAGGCCATCAGCTCAACGACCTGCCCCAGCGTGGTGGTGTGCGTGCGCTGGGTGATGGTCGTTCCGCGCTCCGTAAGGGCCACGGGCGTGGCCGGGTCACGGCCGGCCGCGAGCAGATCCCCGAGCGCCTTGCTGAGTGACTCCGGCGTGCCGAGCACGACCACGGTGACATTGTCGGCAATCGAGCGGGTCCAGTCGACCTTGGTGCCGCCTCCGCTGATGACATGCAACGACGGTGACGCCGCGGATGTCAGCGGGACACCGGCATAGGTGGGCACGGCACAGATGGCGCTGACTCCGGGCACGACCTCGAACGCGATCCCGGCCTTGCGGCACGCGACCGCCTCTTCGGACAGACCGTTGAACATCGCAGGGTCACCGTCCATGAGGCGGACCACCAACCCGTTTCCGCTAGCCGTTCCGGCCGCTTTGGCCGCCTTGACCAGCAGCTTCGCGCGAGAGGCGTGCGTCAGCGGCTGACCCTGCTCGCCGTGTCCGGCATCGATGATGACGACATCAGGACGGGCGTATCGGGCCACGAACTCCTCGCGGCTGACCTGGTCGATGATGACGACGTCGGCCTCGGCGAGGTATTCCGCCGCGCGGAGGGTCAACAGGCCGGGGTCACCGGGGCCGGCGCCGACGAAGGCGACCCGAGCGGGCTGGCGGGTTGCCTTCGGTGGCGGCGACTGCGCTTTCTGCGTCGACTCGGACTTGAGGAACGAACGCGTTGAGCTCACGAGACACTCTCCGAAGCTGATCCGTCTAGATGGGAAACAGTCGGCTGCGATGCAGCAGGCTGGGCGGTCTTGGCGGCGAGCAGACCCTTGGATGCGCTCGCCTCCAGTTGGTCAGGCGGTTGGTCCAGCGGACCGTCACCACCCGTCAATCTCTCGGATCTGAGTCCGGCAATCCCGACCGCACCGTCGGCCAGCAGCACGGCCGCAAGGTCACGACCGAGGCGCTCAGGCTCCGCAAGCGAGCCAACGGCAGAACGGCGCAGGTCGATGATCGCGTCCTCACTACCGGCGAAAGCACGCAGGAACAGCTCCGTGCCGTGCTCGCTCTCAACGACCTCGGCCAGAGCACCGACGGGCGCCGTGCAGCCGGCCTCGAGAGCTTGGAGAAGGGCACGCTCTGCAGTGACGCAGGCGCGCGTGTCCGCGTCGTCCAGAGCCACCAGCGCCTCGATCAGGTCCGATCGATCCTCGCGGCACTCAATGGCGAGGGCCCCCTGCCCCGGAGCCGGGAGCATCTGCAAGGGGTCGATGGTCTCGGTGACCACATCCAGCCTGCCGAGGCGCGCCAGCCCGGAACACGCGAGCAGGACGGCATCAAGCGAACCACCGTGCACCAACGAGATCCGGGTGTCGACGTTGCCACGCAGGTCGGTCACACGGAGGCCCATCCCGAGGGCTGTCAGCTGGGCTACGCGTCGCGGGGAACCGGTGCCTACCACTGATCCGACGGGAAGCTCGCCCAGGGTCAGACCGTCTCGCGCCACGAGTGCGTCGCGGGGGTCCTCGCGAACGGGGATCGCGGCGATCCGCAGACCGGGCTCGGGGGCCACCGGCAGATCCTTGAGCGAGTGGACTGCGACGTCGATCTCACCCGAAAGCAGGGCCCTGCGAATGGCCGTGGCGAAGACTCCGGTGCCGCCGATGGTGGATAGCGACTCCGTGGAGGTGTCGCCCAAGGTCGTGATCTCGACCATCTCCACCGTGTGCCCCAGCCCGCGCAGCAGGTCGGCCACCATCCCGGCCTGAGTCGTGGCCAGGGTGCTGCGTCGGGTCCCCAGACGGATGCTTATGGCGTTCACGCCACGGCTCCCGTCTCGGGAACGGCCGACACGGCAGCAACGTCGTCCGGGTCGAGGTCGAAGAGCTCCCTCAAGGCTTGTGTGTATTCGCCGCTCTTCTCGTCACCTGCAAGCTCCTTGACGCGGACGGTGGGGGTGTGAAGAAGCTTCTCGACCACCCGGTGCACCGCGAGCTGGATCTCGGCCCGGGTGTTCTTTGACAGGTCCTCCGGCAGCCGCTGGTCAAGGCGGCTCAGCTCTGCGGCGACAACATCCGCTGCCCGGGACCGCAGGGCAACGACGGTCGGGGCGACCTCGTGGGCGCGGCGGTAGGCGAGATACGCGGCGACCTCGGCGACCACAAGATCGCGGACCGCCTTGACGTGCGGCGCGGTGGTAGTGTCCGCGGCCAGCGCCTCACCGAGCTCAGCGAGGCCGACCACGTGAACGCCTGGGAGATCTGCGACGTCCGGGGCCACATCGCGCGGCAAGGCCAGATCGATCAGTACCTGTGGCCCGCCAACGCGCGCCTCAGTGGCAGCCGAAAGGATCTCGGCGGTAATCACGTGGCCAACTGCACCGGTGCACGAGATGACCAGGTCAGCCTGGGACAGGGCGAGCTCGAGATCCTGCAGGGGCAGGGCCCGACCGCCGGTTGCTGCCGCCAGATGCTCGGCCTTGGCCGGTGTGCGGTTGATGATGACAAGCTCGGCCGAGCCAAGCCTCGAGATCGTCGTGGCGGCCAGGCTGCTCATCGACCCGGCACCGACAACGAGCACTCGGGTTTCGGCAAGGGGCCCGCGAACACTGGCTGAGTGGCGGAGACCGGCCTCGACCATGGACACGCTGACGCTGTCGATACCAGTCTCGGCGTGAGCTCGTTTTCCGACCCGCAACGCCTGCTGGAACAACGTGTTGAGGGTGGCGCCCGCCTGTTCCCGTTTCTGAGCCGCACGAAGAGCCACCCGCAGCTGCCCCAGGATCTGGCCCTCGCCGATCGCCATGGAGTCCATCCCGCAGGCGAGCGAGAACACATGAGCGATGGCGCGGTCCTCGTAGTGGACGTACAGGTGTTCACGCAGCACGGCCAGTGGCACACCCGAGGCGGCGGCGAGAGCATCGCTGATCTCCTTCACAGCCCCATGGAAGGTTTCGGCCACGGCATAGATCTCGACCCGGTTGCAGGTCGCAAGGACCACGGCCTCGCTGACGTTCTGGCCACCGCACACGACCGAGGCCAGCGCAGCGGCGCCGACCTGGTCCAAGGCGGCAGCTTCCAACAGCGCCATGGGCGCCGAACGGTGCGACAGGCCCAGCACAACAACACTCACGGAGAAACCTCCAACAGGGGTCGGCTCTCTCGAACCGAATCAGTTTTGCGCTGCTCGTGGAAGGCAAGGATCTGCAGCTCGGTGGCCAGGTCGACCTTGCGCACATCGACCCCCGCAGGCACCGACAGCGCACAGGGCGCAAAGTTGAGGACCGACCGCACGCCAACAGCCACGAACCGGTCGCATACTTCCTGTGCTGAGGCGGCAGGGGTGGCGATCACGCCGATGGCGACTCCGCGCCCGGTCACGACCTGCTCGAGGTCATCGACCGAGCCCACGATCATTCCGGCAATCTCTTGACCGACGACCTCACGGTCCCGATCCAGCAGGGCGACGACGCGGAAACCCCGGTTGGCAAAGCCTGAGTAGGTCGCGAGCGCGTGACCCAGATAGCCCAGCCCCACGATCGCCACAGGCCAGTTCTGCGTCAGCCCCAGCTGTCTCGAGATCTCATGCGCGAGCACCTCGACCGCGTACCCGACCCCGCGCACGCCGTACGAGCCCAGGTGGCTGAGGTCCTTGCGCAGCTTGGCCGACCTGACCCCGGCAACCGTTGCCAGCTCTTCGGACGAGACTGAGGCGACGCCGCGACCAGCCAGGTCAGTCAGCGCACGCAAGTACTCCGGCAGCCGAGCAACCGTTGCGTCGGGTACGTCTCGACGGGCTGCTGGGTCCGCGATCACTGAGGCATCGGCTCTTCTCGGGTTGCGCCCCTCGTAGCACGGAGGGGCTGGAGCGCGTGGGTCACCCCCGACTGTAGATGTTTGTGAACGCACGCACAAAGTCGCGAAGCACGCCGGATACCTGATATGTGACGGTCACCGCACGTCCCGCCGATGTGGCCGGCCGCCGACGTGGCCGACTACCCGCTGGGAACGTCCATCGCGCTGGGCTCTGCGAGCGCAGCACGCAGGCGGGACTCATCGACGCGCCAGTAGTCATGCTGTGCACCGTCCACGAGTGTCACCGGGATCTGCTCCGAGTACGCGGCGTTCAGGTCGGGGTCGTCAAGGATCGAGCGTTCCGTCCATGACACGCCCAGGTCCCGCGCCACGCGACTGATCACCTCGCGCACGGGGTCGCACAGATGGCAGCCCGGCTTGGAGATCAGAACAATCCTCGGTGGGGCGGAGTCGGTCACGGTCACCACCGGTACGGTCACTGAGCGAGGGCGAGAAGAAGAGCGACGGCTAGAAGAAGACGGACCTGCGCTGCATGAGCAATGCATAGAGCGTCTGTTGGATCGTCTCGCGAACCTGGTCGGTGAGGTCGAACACCAGCATCGGGTCGTCGGCCGCCTGGGGCCCCAGAACAGCGGTGTCCACCGGCGCGCCAAACTCGATGATCCACTTGCTGGGCAGGGGAATCAGCCCAAGCGGGCCCAGCAGGGGGAAGGTCGGCGTGACCGGGACATACGGGGCTCCGGCCAGGCGAGCGAGGGTCTTGAGGTTGCCGAGGATCGGATAGATCTCTTCGGCCCCGACGATGGAGCAGGGCACGATCGGCGCACCGGTCCGCAACGCCGCCGAGACGAACCCGCCCCGACCGAATCGCTGAAGCTTGTAGCGCTCGCTGAAAGGCTTGCCGACGCCTTTGAAACCCTCGGGCCACACACCGACTAGCTCGCCGGACGCCAACAACCGTTCGGCATCGGGGTTGGCAGCCAGGGTGGACCCGCCCTTGCGCGCCACCTCGCCGATGAACGGGGCCTGGAAAACCAGATCTGCCGCAAGCACGCGCAAGTGACGCCGAGCCGGGTGCTCGTCATGAACCGCCAGCTGCGTCATCAGCGCGTCAAACGCCACCGTGCCGGAATGGTTTGCCACGACCAGCGCACCGCCGGAGCTGGGGATGTTCTCGATGCCGCGCACCTCCACGCGGAACCACGACTTGTACAGCGGCCGCAGCAGCGGAAGATAGATGTGCTCGGCGAAGTCCTCGTCGAAGCCGTATTCATCGACGGTGAAGTCACCGGTGAGACGCCGACGGACGAAGGCCAGCGTCGCGGCGACGCGACGTTCAACGTCATCGCCGGAGAGCCCCGCTATCTCGGCCGCGCTCCGCATGGTCGCGATCGCCATCCTGAGCAGCTCGTCCAGCCCAGAGCCCGCCTTCGCGTGAGAGAACGGGGCGGTGATGGGGGCAGCCGACACTCCAGCGGCTCCCGCGGACGTGGACCCACCAGCAGAGGGGGGCGTCACGGCCACAGTTGCGAAAGCCGACCTCTTGGCACGTCGAGGCTCTTGCCGGGGGTAGGTCCCGGAGCCGCGCTTCGCCTTGGCCGTCGGGAGGGGACGCGACGTGGGCACCGGTCGCGGGCGGTGGGCACGGACCGCACCGTTGCCGTCGACGGAGCTGAGAGCCGGGCGCGACCTGACCCCGTCGTCTGAGGGGTCGCCGGGTGAGGGGTCCACGGGTGAGGGGTCCACGAGCAATGGCGTCCGACGTCGCTTGGCCCGCTCGCCGGATGCTCGGGCTGCCCCCGCAGCCAGGGCGTCCACACCAGAACGACGGCTCGGTTGTTTCTTGGCTGCGGACCCGCCCGTCGGGAGGATCTTGGGATCGACCATCAGTCGTTCCTTCCTGGAGTCGGTGCATGACCGAGGACGCTGACCGCCGAGCCGGCCAGCCCGCTGAGGGCGGCACCGATGGCAGCACCACCTGGCAGACCTGCCCCCACGCTGGAGATGAAGTCCTCGAACGCCCCGCGGGTCGTGAACTCAGGCTCGAGGCCGAGCACCTCACGCATCCTGGTGGTGTCCATGCCCCGACCCCACGCGAGAAAGCGCATCTGGTCCTGCGAGAAGTCCGCGAGCCCCGTGCGCTTGGCCAGCTGCCCCAGGATCCCGCCGGCAGACAGGGGCACCGGGATCGAGGCCCGGCCCGACATCCGAACGGCTTGCTGCACCGTGATGATGCCGTCGCCAGACACATTGACGATGCCGGCAGGGGGTCCCACGGTCGCGAGCAGCAGTGCTTGAAGGGCGTCGTTCTCATGGACCAGCTGGAGCCTGGCGTCGTATCCGAGCGGCGTCGGGATGACCGGCAGTCGGAAGTAGTCCGTCAAGCTGGTTCTGATGCCGGGGCCGACGATGTTGGCCAGCCGCAGCATCGAGATCTCAACATCCGCGCGGCGCCGCGAGAAGCCCCGGACGTATCCCTCGACCTCGACCGAGTCTTTGCCGAAACCTATCCGTGGCAATATTTTTGGGCCCATGTCCTCGGTGAACATCGCCGGGTCACGAGGTGATGAGCCATAGACGGCAGCCGAGGACTTGACGACGAGGCGACGGATGCTTGGGGCTTTCTGACAGGCCGCGAGGAGCTGCATGGTGCCGATGACGTTGATCTCCTTCTGGGAGACCCGTCCGCCCACTGACAAGGGCGTCGCAATGAGGTTCATATGGACGACGGTGTCCACCTCAGCCTGCGTGATGATCTTGGCGATCATCGGGTTTCGGATGTCGGCGCGGACGAACTCGGCACTGCCGATGTCGTCCAGCGGCGGGATGACATCGACACCGATGACACGTTTGACGCCAGGCTGGGCCGTGAGCAGGCGCACGAAGCGACCACCGAGGTAGCGGGACACGCCAGTCACCAGAACCACATCCGCCATGAGCCACCTTCTCTCGCCGCTGTTGTATCGCCACCCCCGGGGTTTGAGAACGATCCTAGCCAGAGCGGCACGAAGGCCCGCCACCACCGTGACGGGCCCCGCATGAAGCGAGCGCTACTTCTTGTTGCGACGCTGGTGACGCGTCTTGCGCAGCAGCTTGCGGTGCTTCTTCTTCGCCATGCGCTTGCGGCGCTTCTTGATGACTGAGCCCATGAGTGTCCTTTGCCTTCAAGCGTGAATAGGTGGGTCGTGCTGGGTTGCTGCGAACTGCCGTGTCGACGCACGCTCTTGGAGACACGATGGTTGCAGGCACGATCTCCGCACCACGCCGAACATTCCGCGCTAGCCTACCGCCCCCACTTCCCCTTGCCCAAACCCGCGGTCCGTCCGGCCGACCCGTTCCTGCGGTGGCACAGATGAAGGCGTGGCAACGATGAGGGTTGGGCCGCCCGCCGGGCGGCCCAACCCTCATCGTCCATCCGTGA
>DASRVZ010000185.1:0-57257 GCA_035654835.1 Dermatophilaceae bacterium
GACGCGGTGGCAGCAGCACTGAAAGCCTTGCGACACAACACTTCTGGGTCGCTGATCGTCGTTCTTGGCGCCGGGGGAGACCGAGACGCCGGCAAGCGGGAGGCCATGGGCGTTGCCGCGGCGGCCTATGCGGACCGCGTCGTCGTGACCGATGACAACCCTCGTTCGGAGGCACCGGCCGACATCCGCGCCGCCGTGCTGCGCGGAGCCGTCGCCCAGGATCGGACCGCCGGTCGCCCACCCGGTCGGATCATCGAGATCGGCGACCGTGGCGCAGCCATCCGGGCCGCCGTCGCCCAGTCCGGCCCGGGGGACACCGTTGTGGTTCTGGGCAAGGGGCACGAGAGCGGTCAGGAAGTCGCAGGCGTGGTCCACCCGTTCGACGACCGAGCGGAGCTGAGATCAGCCCTGATCGAGCATGCAGTTGCTGACGCCAACCGTGGTGAGGCCCGGTGATTCCACTCCGACTCAGTGAGATCGCCCGGATAACCGGTGGCGAGATCCACGACGCCCGTGGTGGTTCGGGTGCGGATCCACTGGTGGACGGACCGGTGGTCACCGACTCTCGGGAGGCCTCCGCGGGCAGCCTCTATGTCGCACGCATCGGCGAGGCCATGGACGGCCATCAGTTTGTCGCGGGAGCCCGCGACCTGGGCGCCGTCGCCGCCCTCACCTCGCAGCCGGTGGGTGACCTGCCGTGCGTGGTGGTTGCGGACGTCCAGGCGGCCTTCGTCTCGCTGGCCAGCGCCCTGATCGAGCGCTATGCCCACGTCGTCGTCATAGCCATCACGGGTTCGTCGGGCAAGACCAGTACCAAGGATCTGCTGCTGTCCGTTCTGCAACGGCACGGCGAGACGGTTGCCAACGTCGGTTCCTTGAACTCCGAGGTGGGCGTGCCACTCACCGTCTGCCGGATTACGTCCACCACGGCCTACCTCGTGCTCGAGATGGGCGCCAGGGCAATCGGTCACCTCGACTACCTCACCCGTATGGCGCCGCCGCAGATCGGTGTCGTCCTCAACGTCGGGACCGCGCACGTGGGTGAGTTCGGTTCACAGGAGGCCATCGGCATGGCCAAGGCCGAGCTCGTGCGGGCCTTGCCAGCAACGGGATTCGCCGTCCTCAACGCGGACGACCCGATCGTTTCGGCGATGGCTGGCCAGACCCGGGCGCACGTCATACCGGTGGGCGAGTCGGCGCTGGCAGCAGTTCGCGCGGTCGACATCTCGCTCGACCCAATGGGCCGGGCGTCCTTCACTCTCGTCACCGATCGGGGCTCGGCCGACGTGGCCCTCGGGCTCTTCGGAGAGCACCACGTCGGTAACGCCTTGGCGGTCGCGGCAGTTGCGCTTGTCGTCGGCATGACGCTCCCGGACGTCGTCACGGCCCTGGGGGAGGCGCGCCCGCTGAGCCGCTGGCGGATGGAGGTCCACGAGAGGGCCGACGGCGTCACGATCATCAACGACGCCTATAACGCCAACCCGGACTCGATGCGCGCCGCGCTCAAGACCCTTGCGATCATGGGCAAGGGTCGGCGGACGTGGGCAGTGCTGGGCGAGATGCGTGAGCTGGGGCCCGGATCCACCGCCGAACATGAGGCCCTCGGTCGACTCGCGGTGCGCCTGAACGTATCGCGAGTGGTTGCCGTCGGCGAGAGGACGCAGCCGATCCACAGCGGGACCCAACGCAAGGGATCGAATGGCGAGGGGTCGACCTGGGTCCAGGACATCGACGCTGCCTATGAGCTGCTGCAGCAAGAACTGAGGCCGGGCGACGTCGTGTTGATCAAGTCGAGCCATGACGCGGGGCTACGGTGGCTCGGAGATCGTCTTGTCGACGACACCTGGTCGGAGGTTTCCTCGTGAAGGCAGTGCTCCTGGCCGCCGCAATTGCGCTCGTACTGTCGCTTCTCGGCACCCCGTTGTTCATCAAGTTCTTGGTCCGCCGCCGTTATGGCCAGTTCATCCGCGACGACGGACCGACCTCCCACCACACCAAGCGTGGTACTCCAACGATGGGTGGCGCAGTCATCATGGGGGCCGCGCTCCTGGCGTACGGCGCGGCCCACCTGTTCACCCTGACACCCCTGACTGTCAGCGGGATTCTGGTGCTTTTTCTGATGGTCGGGCTGGGGCTCGTGGGCTTCATGGACGACTATCTCAAGATCTCCAGACAACGAAGCCTTGGGTTGCGCAGCGGGGAGAAGCTGGGCGGACAAACTCTGGTGGCGGTGATCTTTGCCGTCCTCGCGCTGCAGTTCCCGAACGAGCGGTTCCGCACGCCCGCGGTCCCATTCGTCTCGTTCGTTCGGGACACGAATGTGAACTTTGCCTTCGCCGGGACGTTGCTCGGTGTGATCCTCTTCGTGCTGTGGGCCAACCTGATCGTTGCCGGCACCAGCAACGGTGTGAACCTCACCGACGGTCTGGACGGCCTGGCCACGGGCGCCAGCGTGATGGTGTTCGGGTCTTACGTCCTGATCGCCATCTGGCAGTTCAACCAGAACTGCCAGAGCAATCCCGGTGTCAAGTGCTATGAGGTCCGGGATCCCCACGACCTGGCCGTCGTGGCCGCGGCTCTCATGGGCGCCTGCTTCGGATTCCTGTGGTGGAACGCCTCTCCGGCCCAGATCTTCATGGGCGACACGGGGTCGCTGGCCCTGGGCGGTGCCATGGCGGGCCTGGCGATCACTACCCGCACGGAGTTCTTGGTGGTGATTCTCGGTGGGCTCTTCGTCATCATCACGCTCTCGGTGATCATCCAGGTCGGCTTCTTCAAGCTGACACGCAGACGCGTATTCCGGATGGCCCCGCTCCAGCACCACTTCGAGCTTGCCGGATGGAACGAGGTCACCGTCGTCATTCGGTTCTGGATCGTCGCCGGTTTGTTCGCCGCCCTCGGGATCGGCGTCTTCTACGCAGAGTGGGTTGTTGGCGCAGCGTGAGTGACCAAGACCCGAGCTACGAGCCCCGCCAGGGGCTTCGCGACCTGACCCATCGCGATGCCGACTGGTCAGGGCTGCGCATCCTGGTCGCCGGGCTTGGCGTCAGCGGGTTCGCAGCGGCCGACGCGCTCTCCGAACGCGGTGCCATCGTCACCGCCGTCAGCGCAGATGCCACACCGGTCATCAGTGAACGCGCGCGAATCCTCGAGATCCTGGACGTCGACGTCCGACTTGGCCCCGAACACCTCCTCGAGCCACCCCAGGACACCGAGCTTGTGGTCACCTCACCAGGTTTCCGCCCCGACCACCCCTTGTTGCTAGCGGCGGCATCCCGCGGCATACCGGTTTGGGGCGAGGTCGAGCTCGCGTGGCGCATGCGGGCGCAGTCGGGAGCGGCGCCCTGGATCACCATCACCGGCACCAACGGCAAGACGACGACCGTCAACATGCTCGCGGCCATCCTCCGGGCCTCGGGGCTGCGGGCGACGAGCGCGGGCAACGTGGGCACATCTCTGCTCGAGGCGGTCCTGCACCCCGAGCCCTATGACGTCCTGGCCGTCGAGCTGTCCAGCTTCCAGCTGCACTGGCAGAGGTCGGTGACGCCGTTGGCCTCGGTGTGTCTGAACCTCGCGCCAGACCATCTCGACTGGCATGGGTCCCTCGAGCAGTACCGTCTGGCCAAGGCAAAGGTCTACCAGGGCACCCTGATCGCTTGCGTCTACAACGTCGACGACCCGGCAACTGAGGAAATGGTCCGGGAGGCCGAGGTCGTGGATGGCTGCCGCGCCATTGGCTTCACTCTTGGCATTCCAGCTCTATCCATGGTCGGGCTGGTCGACGGCGTGCTGGCTGACCGTGCGTTCGTGGAGCAGCGCAGAACCTCAGCGGTGGAGCTGGCGACAGTCGCAGACCTGCAGGGAGACGCCCCGTCGGTGGCGCCCCACTACGTGGCCAACGCCCTGGCCGCCGCGGCACTCGCACGGGCCTATGGCGTTGGTCCGCTAGCGGTGCGTGAGGGCCTGCGAGCATTCGTTCCCGACCCGCACCGGATCGCCGACGTCGCAACGGTCGACGGCGTGCGCTTCATCGACGATTCCAAAGCGACCAACACTCATGCCGCGGGCGCCTCGCTCGCGGCCTTCGACCACGTGGTGTGGATCGCGGGCGGCCTGCTCAAAGGCGCGGATGTCGACACGCTGGTCCAGTCGGTTGCCGGTCGCCTGCGCGGCGTCGTCCTGATCGGCGCCGAACGCGCGCTGATCGCCGCGGCGCTCGCACGACACGCACCAGATGTCCCCGTCGTCGACGTGCCCACCACGGACACTGGAGTTATGGATCTCGTGGTGGCTCGTGCCGGCGAGCTGGCTCAGCCCGGCGACGTGGTCCTGCTGGCGCCTGCCGCGGCATCCTTCGACATGTTCGCCAGCTATGGCGCCCGTGGCGACGCCTTCACCCAGGCGGTGCACCGCTACGCGAGCCGACCTGACGGGCCTTCGGCATCGTGAGCACGACGCATCGGGCCGCCTCGCCAGGTCGGCCCTCGGGGTCGAAGGCTGCGCCAGCCGGATCGTCAGGATGGCATCGGCGAACGCCGTGGTCGGAGCGGTTCGAGTCCCCAGTGACGACCTACTACCTGTTGCTGAGCGCCACCGCGATGCTGGTTGTCATCGGACTGGTGATGGTGTTGTCCGCCTCCAGCGTGACGTCTTACAAGGACACGAACTCTTCCTACACCGTGTTTGTCAGCCAGCTGCAGTCCGCCGTCATCGGTGTCCTCTGCGCCTTCGTGGCCACCCGCGTCCGGTTGATCACCTGGAAGCGAATCGCAGTGCCAATGCTGGCCTTGGCCCTCTTCCTGCAGGCGTTGGTCTTCGTGCCCGGGCTTGGCGTCTCGATCAACGGCAACCGCAACTGGATCCAGATAGCGGGTCAGCAGGTGCAGCCTTCTGAGTTCGCCAAGGTCGCGCTGGTCCTCTTTGGTGCCACGGTCCTGACCAAGAAGCGTCGCAAGCTCGGCGAGTTCATGCATGCGGCGGTCCCACTCGTGTTTCCGGCCGGAGCCCTCCTGCTGCTTCTCGTCCTTGGTGGGAAGGACCTCGGCACCGGTCTGGTGCTCCTGTCCATCCTGGGCGGGTTGCTCTTTGCGGCCGGTGTCCCGGCCCGGATGTTCCTTGTCGCCGCCGCAGCCTTTGCAGCGCTGGCCGCAGTCATGGTCGTTACGAGCGCCAACCGCATGGGCCGGATCAATGACTGGATTGGTGGCGGCTGCGTCGACCCGCACGGCTCGTGCTGGCAGACGACACACGGCCAGTACGCCCTCGCTGATGGCGGCTGGTGGGGCGTCGGGCTGGGGGCCAGCCGTGAGAAGTGGCAGTGGCTCCCCGCGGCACACAACGACTTCATCTTCGCCATCATCGGCGAAGAGCTGGGACTGCCGGGCACCTTGGTGATCATCGGGCTCTTCGGGCTGCTGGCTTTTGCGTGCTACCGACTTGTCCTGCGCAGCGGCGACTTCTTCGTCCGTGTCGCCACCGCGGGGATCATGGTCTGGATCCTGGCGCAGGCGATGATCAACATCGGCGCGGTGATCGGTCTTCTGCCAGTGATCGGTGTTCCGCTGCCGCTGGTTTCCAGTGGTGGATCAGCATTGGTGACAACGCTTTTTGGCTTAGGGATACTTCTGTCTTTTGCACGCAATGAGCCAGGGTGTCGCGAGGCGCTTGCCGCCCGCCCAGGCGTGGTGCGCCGCTCGCTAGCGGTCATTCCGATGCGCCGCGGCGGCAAGTCATGACCTCTCAGTCAGGGCTGACCTCGGTGCTCCTGGCTGGTGGTGGTTCAGCCGGGCACGTGTCGCCCCTGTTGGCGCTCGCAGACTGCCTGCGGCGTCGTGACCCCGACGTGCGCATCACGGCGCTGGGCACCCACATGGGGCTTGAACAGCGACTGGTGCCGGCCCGGGGATATGACCTCCGGATCATTCCCAAGGTGGCCTTTCCGCGTCGGCCCGGGGTCGCGCTTGTCCGCCTGCCCGGGGCGCTCAAGGCCGCCGTCGACGCCGCCGGTGCGGCTATCGATGAAACCAAACCTGAGGTCGTTGTCGGTTTCGGCGGATACGTCTCGACGCCGGCCTATCTGGCCGCGCGCAGACGCAAGATCCCCATTGTGGTTCACGAGCAGAACGCAAGGCCCGGTCTGGCCAACCGCCTGGGTGCCCGGATGACGCCCTATGTGGCAACGACATTCGCCTCCACGTCGCTCCCGCACGCCACTTTGATCGGCATGCCGTTGCGTCGCGAGATCGCTCGGCTGGACCGGGCGGTAAACCGCGCCGAGGCGTTGGCCCACTTCGGGCTCAGCGACCACACGCCGACGCTGCTGGTCACCGGGGGATCCCTGGGCGCGGAGCGGCTGAATTCGGCATTCGCGTCACGCGTCGACGAGCTGCGCTCACACGGCATACAGGTGTTGCACGTCAGCGGACTTGGCAAGGAGTTCCTGCCGGGCCCGACGACGCCGGGGATGCCTGGTCTGCCCTATGTCGTTGTCGCCTATGTCGATCGGATGGACCTGGCCTATGCCGTGGCCGATCTCGTCGTGGCCCGCGCTGGTGCCAACACGGTCTGCGAGCTGACGGCGGTGGGGCTGCCAGCGGTCTATGTGCCGTTGCCGATCGGCAACGGCGAGCAAAGACTGAACGCCGCAGACGTCGTCGCGGCCGGTGGCGGCGTCCTGGCCGACGACGCATCCCTGACACCCGAGTGGATCGACGAGACTCTGGTGCCATTGATCACCGATGAGTCGCGGATGCGAACGATGGCAGCCGCTGCATTCAGCATCGGAGAGCGTGAGTCCGACGAGCGACTGGCCGATCTGGTTGCCGTTGCTGCGAGCTCGCGCGGTGCCCAATGACCTGGGCCAATGGCTCGAACGGGCGTTTCGACTTCACCACCGAGGTCCCGGCGGCCAGCAGCCTGGGCTCAGTCCACTTCATCGCCATCGGTGGCGCGGGGATGTCCGGCGTTGCGCGCGTGATGTTGGCCCAAGGAATATCGGTCAGCGGGTCCGATGCCAAGGAGTCCCTCGTTCTTACGGCGCTGGCAGCGGAGGGGGCTGTGGTCCATGTCGGTCACGACCCCAGCCATGTCGTGGGCGCAGATACCGTTGTCATCTCCTCCGCCATCCGCGAGGGCAACGTCGAGCTGCGAGAGGCTCGATCGCGCGGGCTCCGTGTACTGCACCGATCACAGGCCCTGGCATCGGTGATGCGGGGGAGTCGCAAGGTCGCCGTGGCCGGTGCCAATGGCAAGACCACTACCACGTCGATGCTGACGGTTGCCTTGCAGTACTGCGGACTCGATCCGTCGTTCGCGATCGGTGGCGAGCTGGCCAAACACGGCACCAACGCTCATCACGGCACTGGTGACATCTTCGTGGCTGAAGCCGACGAGAGCGACGGATCGTTCTTGGTCTATCGGCCCGAGGTGGCAATCGTGACCAACGTGCAGCCCGACCACCTCGATTTCTATGGAACCTTCGAGGCCGTCCAGACCGCCTATGCCAGGTTCGCCGCAACGGTGCAGCCGCAAGGTTTGCTGGTGACCTGTACTGATGACCAAGGTTCACGGGCGCTGGCTGAGGTGGCCAGGACGGCCGGCACACGGGTGATCACCTATGGCTTGGCATCAGATGCTGACGTGAGGCTCACCGAGCTGGGTGGGGTCGGCCTGCGCGCGCACGCGGTTCTCTTGGGCGCCGGACTCGACAACGTGGTTCTTGGCCGCCTTGAGATCGGCATGCCGGGTCGACACAACGTGCTCAACGCGACTGCCGCGTTCGTGGCCGCCACAGCGGGACTGGGCCAAGAGCCTGCCCTCGTCCTGGAGGGACTTGCCGGTTTCACCGGAACTCGGCGCCGGTTCGAGCCCAAGGGCGAGGTTGCCGGTGTGCGGGTGGTGGACGACTACGCCCACAACCCGGGCAAGGTGACGGCACTGGTCGAGACGGCCTCGAGCATCGCCGCGCCAGGGCGACTGATCGTGGTGTTCCAGCCGCACCTGTATTCGCGGACCCGTGACTTCGCAGCAGAGCTCGCCACGGCTCTGTCGCCGGCGGACATGGTCATCGTGATGGATGTCTATGCCGCCCGGGAGGACCCCCTGCCAGGAGTCACTGGGGCACTGATCGCTGACCGACTCCTTGACGCGGTCCAGCGTCAACCCGGCGAAGGCGCGCGTTTCGTGCGCTTCGTGCCGTCCTGGTCGGAGGTGGCCCCGCTGGTGGCGCAGCTCGCGGAGCCCGGAGATCTCGTCGTCACCGTCGGCGCGGGGGACGTCACCATGATCGGCCCCGAGATCTTGCGTCTGCTGACCCAGCGACCGGACCCGGCAGCAGTCTCTGCGGGACAGGAGTGAGCGGCTTGAGCTCTCGCGCCGGCCGGGTCCTGCGGGGCCGGCGAACCACGCCGCGGCGTCCATTGGGGCTGTCGTCATCGCGAACCAGATTTGCGGCACGGGCCGCGCATGTCCGCCGTCGGCCCTGGTTGGTGACGGCATGGTTGGCCGGCGGGCTCGCACTGCTGGCAGGAGGGATCTGGCTGGTGCAGTTCAGCCCCGTTCTGGTTGCTCGATCGGTCAGGGTAGAGGGAGTGCCACGCGGTGCCGTGGCCGAGGTCATGCGCCGGGCCGCCGTCCCCATCGGCACGCCCATGGCGCGGGTCGACACGACGGCGATCGCTGACAGGGTCATCGCGACTGCGACGCTGGCCGAGGTCTCGGTAGGCCTCTCGTGGCCGAGCACGATCGTCATCATGGCGAGTCCACGAGTGCCCGTTCTGGCCGTGAAGAACCCTCAAGGTCAAGTACAGGTTGTGGATGCTCAGGGCGTTGCCTATGCCACCGTGAGCGCACCACCCAAGGGCGTTCCCACGATCAACACGGTTGAGAACCCGCCCAGCAGGGACGCCCTGCGCGCCGGTATCACCGTTCTTCGGGCCCTGTCTCCCAGCCAGCGCGGACGGGTGACCAACGTGACTGTCTCGGGGGCAAACATGGTCACCCTCAAGCTGGGCGCCGTCACCGTCGTGTGGGGAGGCGCCTCCGAACCCGAGCTGAAGGTCAGGGTGTTGACGGCACTGTTGGGGCACAAGGGGTTCAAGACGATCGACGTCAGCGCACCGAGCACCCCCGTCACGAGATGACCGGTCCGACACGCCGCGAGCATGTTTGATCGCGGGGGTCTCAGGCCATACCGTCACCCGTGGGAAGAGTAAGAAACAACTCTAACCCTCTAGTCTACATCGAGATATTTTCGGCGAGATATTTGGTGCGGGAATACGTGCGTACGATTCCCGCAGCAACCACCAGCGACTCGAGCAGAACGTTTCAAGAGAGGCCCACCGACGTGGCAGCACCGCAGAACTACCTGGCCGTTATCAAGGTCGTCGGCATTGGCGGAGGCGGTGTCAACGCAATCAACCGGATGATCGAGGTCGGCCTCAAAGGCGTTGAGTTCATCGCCATCAACACCGATGCCCAAGCGCTTCTGATGAGCGACGCCGACGTCAAGCTCGATGTGGGCCGCGAGCTGACTCGCGGCTTGGGTGCGGGCGCGGATCCCGAGGTCGGCAAGAAGGCCACCGAGGACCATTCCGAGGAGATCGAAGAGGTGCTCAAGGGCGCCGACATGGTGTTCGTGACCGCCGGCGAGGGCGGTGGCACCGGCACCGGTGGCGCACCCGTCGTGGCCAAGATCGCCAAGTCCATCGGCGCCCTGACCATCGGCGTTGTCACCCGTCCCTTCACCTTCGAAGGACGACGCCGGGCCAACCAGGCCGAGACCGGTATCGCCAGCCTGCGCGAGGAGGTCGACACCCTCATCGTGATCCCCAACGACCGACTGCTCTCGATCAGCGACCGAGCGGTCAGCATGCTCGATGCGTTCCGAAGTGCAGACCAGGTGCTGCTCTCCGGCGTCCAGGGCATCACGGACCTGATCACCACCCCTGGCCTGATCAACCTCGACTTCGCCGACGTCAAGGCCGTGATGCAGGGCGCAGGCTCTGCTCTCATGGGTATCGGCTCCGCTCGTGGCGACGACCGCGCCGTCCAGGCTGCCGAGCTGGCGATCTCCTCGCCTCTGCTCGAGGCCAGCATCGACGGCGCACACGGCGTGCTGCTGTCGATCCAGGGTGGCTCCGACCTCGGGCTCTTCGAGATCAACGAGGCCGCCCGTCTCGTACAGGAGGCCGCCCACCCCGAGGCCAACATCATCTTCGGCGCCGTCATTGACGATGCTCTTGGTGACGAGGTCCGTGTGACGGTCATCGCCGCCGGCTTCGATGGCGGTGGCCCGGTGCGTCGCCATGACGACCGTGCCCTTGGCCAGATCGCTGGCTCAACCCAGCGCCCTGCCTCGGCGGCGACCCTGCCCCAGCAGCCGCGCGTCGGCCAGCTGCCGCATCTGATTGCGCCGCAGATCCACCCGAGCCAGGTGCCCGTGGGCGCTCTCCCGGTGCCTACGGCTCATGACAACGGCGCTTCCAACAATGGCGCTCTGCACACCGGCGTGTCACCCCACGCACCGGAGCCGGTGGTCAAGCCGCCGCGCACGGTCACCTTTGACGACAACGACGACCTCGATGTGCCCGACTTCCTGAAGTAACACCTCGCGCGGGGCAGCGATGCAGGGGCGGTTGGCCTTCGGGTCGGCCGCCCCTTCCTTGTCCGACCGCGCGTCCGTGCCACCTCGCGGGTGTCGAGGCCTGCTGATGTCGGACACGAGGCGGGTCTGGCTGATGGGCCCGGTGCTGACGTGCTTGGCGATCCGCTTCGTGCACTGGGAGGACTCCAGGCGCGTCCTTACCCACGTACTCGGCAATGATCCGAACGGTTCGACCATCTCTATCTGGGTCCGCTGTGACGTCAACACCGGTGCTTGCGAGCAGGCGCCCATCCAGGAGTCGAACGGCAACCCGGGCGAGATGGACTGGTAGGGCACGCCACCAGAGTGGGGCCGGCTCGGCTAGCGTGACCTGCGTGTTCCATTGGCGTGAGCAGGTTCCGGCGACTGATGGTCGGGGTGTCGACTGGGGATTCACCTCGGCGCGGGGCGGATCCAGCGTGGGGGACTTCGCCAGCCTGAATCTTGGCGGACACGTGGGCGACGATCCACTCACGGTCGAGTCCAACCGCGCCCTTGTCGCTAACGCCTTTGGTGTGGGACGAGATCGGCTGCTGTTCATGAACCAGCGACATGGCTCTCACGTCGTGGTCGTGGACGGGCCGTGGCAGGGAGTGCCTCCTGACGCGGACGCTCTCGTGACCACATCGACCGACTGCGCGCTGGCAGTTCTGGTCGCTGACTGCACTCCTGTCCTGTTGGTCGACCGCGTCGCCGGCGTGGCCGCGGCGGTGCATACCGGACGTCCCGGGATGATGTCGGGCATCGTTGGTCACGTCGTAGATGCGATGACGGACTTGGGTGCCCGTTCCATCAGCGCGGTGGTTGGTCCGTCGGTTTGTGGGCGCTGCTACGAGGTGCCCGAAGCCATGAGGGCGCAGGCCGCGCGGATAAGTCCGGTTGCCTCTGCCGTCTCGTGGCAGGGGACGGCGGCTATTGACGTTGCTGCTGGTGTGGTCGAACAGTTGCGGGCCAGATCCGTTGCGGTGCAATGGATCGCGGGCTGCAGTCGCGAGTCGGAAGAGCTGTTCTCCTATCGGCGAAGGCATCGTACGGGTCGTTCAGCCGGCGTCGTCCGATTGCTCGATGGTCACACGAAGCTCGATGCTCACCATGAAGAAGAACACCAGACCAAAGGAGGGGCATGATGGTCGGCCAGGACTCCACGGCACGTCGTGAGGAGGTGGCCGCCGGCCTTGCGCGGGTCGAGCAACGCATCGCCGCCGCTTGTAGGGCAGCGGGCCGTTCGCGTGCGGATGTTCAGTTGATCGCGGTCACGAAGAACTTTCCGGGCTCAGACATCGAAGTGTTGTGCGAGCTCGGTGTGACAGACATCGGGGAGAACCGCGATCAGGAGGCATCGGCCAAGATCGCCGCTCTGTCCCAGGGAGTCCGTCAGCGCCTTCAGGTCCACTTCATCGGTCAGCTGCAGTCCAACAAGGCCCATTCGCTTGCCACC
Organism: Dermatophilaceae bacterium; assembly: GCA_035654835.1. Classification (GTDB taxonomy): domain Bacteria; phylum Actinomycetota; class Actinomycetes; order Actinomycetales; family Dermatophilaceae; genus UBA4719. The sequence continues at coordinate 12,081 of DASRVZ010000185.1, forward strand.
TACGTCGACACCGTCCATTCCATCGACCGGGACAAGCTGGTCGTGGCCCTCGACCGCGCTGCCGCCTCTGCGGGGCGTGACATCGGCGCGCTGGTTCAGGTGAGTCTGGGTTCAGGCCTGACTGTGGCGGGGCGGGGCGGGATACCGCTTGACGGCGTTGCCGAGCTTGTGAACAGCGTTGCGGCTGCACGACATCTGAGACTTCGAGGGCTGATGGCAGTGGCGCCGCTGGGAGTCGACCCTGGTGAAGCCTTCGCACAGCTGGATCACGTGGCGCGGGCCATTCGTGCCGACCATCCGGATGCCACCTGGGTCTCAGCCGGGATGAGCGCCGATCTGGAGGCCGCCGTCGCTCACGGTGCGACACACCTGCGTGTCGGCAGCGCAATCCTCGGTTCCCGCCCGCCCGTTCGGTAGTTTTGAGCCGAACACCCTCGTCTGATGACATTCACAACTCGAAGACATGCAGAACGTCGTTAAGGAGCTCGCGATGGCTGGGGCACTGCGCAAGACCATGGTGTACCTCGGCTTGGCCGAGGAGGACGAACGCTATGACACGTACGACGACTTCGACGAGCCGTCTTCGCATCATGAGACTCCCGCTCGCGACGAACGAGCCCCCGTGATGAATCTGCCGCACCGCACCCCTGTGGCTCGTGTCGTTCGTGATGTCGAGGTTGGTGCGTTGAACCGCATCGCGACGATTCACCCCCGCACCTACAACGAAGCCAAGAACATCGGCGAGAACTTCCGGGACGGCACCCCGGTGATCATGAATCTCACCGACCTGGACGACGCGGACGCCAAGCGTCTCGTGGACTTCGGAGCTGGCCTGGTGTTCGGTCTGCATGGCTCCATCGAGCGCGTTACCAGCAAGGTGTTCCTGTTGTCGCCGGCTCACGTCGAAGTGATGGCCACCGAGGTCGAGGCTCCCAAGACCGCCACCCGCGGTTTCTTCAACCAGAGCTGATCGGCACGCCGTCCTTACCTGGTTGACCGACTCACAGCAAGAGCAGTCATGCTGGGCGTCGTGATCATCGCTCTGTTGTTCGTCCTCAACCTTTTCTTTGCTGCCCTCATCTGTCGCCTCGTCCTGGACTGGATCCAGGTCCTTGCCCGGGAGTGGCGACCCCGCGGGCCCATGCTGTTCTTTGCCGAAGCCGTCTACACCGTCACCGACCCGCCGCTAAAGTTCTTGCGGAGGCTGATCCCGCCGCTGTCGTTGGGGTCGGTTCGCCTGGATATGGGATTCCTGGTGTTGATCCTGGCGGTGTCCATGACGACGAGTCTTCTGCGGAGTCTGTGACCACGGGTTTCGTGGGTTGGCTGTTTCTTTGGGGTCGAGTCTTCTAGAGTCACTCTGACCACTGCATTACCAGCAGATCCGTATCCTCGCTTCTGACCCGACTGGGTTCCGCTAGAGTGGAGCGGCCCGTGACCGCTCGACCGAGGTGACTACATGGCGTTCATGCCCGAGGATGTCCTCAACAAGAACTTCACCGCGACCCAGTTCCGTCGTGGCTATGACGAGCAAGAGGTCGACGACTTCTTGGACGAGATTGTCGTCGAGCTTCGTCGACTAAGCACTGACAACGACGACTTGCGCGCGCAGCTCAAGGCATGCCTGGAGACCAAGGGCGTGACGGCCGGCACGAGTGCTTCGGTCAGCCCTGCAGCGGTCGTCAGTAGCCCACGCTACGAGGCCCCGTCCCAGGATGCGAAGAGGGACAATGCCGCTGAGGTGGCGGCCGAGGCTGCCGCAGCCAAGAAGGCGAGCGACGCCCGGCGGGAAGCCGCAGCCGTCGCCGAGCGTGAAGCCCGGGAAAAGATCGCTGCTGTCAAGGCTTCTGTCGAGCAGGCCGAGAAGGACGCAGCTGCCCGTATCGCCAAGGCCAAGGCGGATGCCGAGACGGCCGAGGCTCAGACAGCTGAGCGGGTCAAGACGGCCAGGCAAGCCAAGGAAGCCGCGGACCAGGCGGCCAAGGCCTCGTTTGCCGCTTCAGCCCCGGCTGCTGCTACCGAGGATGGGAACAAATCTGCGACTGGTGTCCTGGCGCTGGCGCAGAAGCTGCACGAAGAGTATGTGGCCGAAGGTGAGAGCACTCGCGAACGACTCATCAGCGAGGGGCAGGCTCAGCACGACCGAGTGATTGGTGAGTCCGAGGCGAAGCAGCAGGAGCTCTTGTCTTCCGGTCAGGCTAAGCACGATGAGCTCCTGACCGCCGGACAGGCGAAGCACAATGCGCTCGTCGCCGAGGCCAGCGCCAGGCACGAGCAGATGATCACGGAGGCTCGTGAGCGCTCTACGGGGATGGTCGCCGAGGCCCAGCAGACGAAGACCGCGGTGCTTGTGGAGCTGAGTCGCGAGCGTGACTTGCTGCAGAAGAAGATCGACGAGCTGCGCACCTTCGAGCGCGACTACCGCGCCCGGCTGAAGTCGTACCTCGAGACCCAGTTGCTCGAGCTGGAGCACACGGGCGTGGGCGAGGCAGCTGGCGAGGGTGGCCAGCAGCACGACGACAGGGAAGGCCACCGCGCCTGACCTGAGAAACACTGTTCGCAGACAAAGCGGGGTGTCGACCTTCGTGGTTGACGCCCCGCTTTGCGTGACTTTGGTGGTGCTCATGGCCCTCGGTGGGAGCCTCTCCGGGGACTAACCGAGCTCCCAGCGGCGTTTCTCCATTGAGTCTCGGACGGGATGGCCATATCCTCACGCCACCTGTTCGCGTTCGCGCGGACGACCCACTGCCACTTTGAAGGGGCCAAGAAATGGCTGTGAAGAAGGCGACGTCAGCGAAGAATCACGGACCAGCGCTCAAGAGCGCTCCGTCCTCGAAGGGCACCGCCAAGGCGACGCCGGTCAAGACCACGGCAGCAAGGGTGGTCAGAGCCGTCCGGGCGACAGCAGCAAGGGCGACCGTTGCCGCCAGGAAGGTTGCACCCGCCCGGGTTACCGCGACGAAGAGGACTGCGACCAAGAGCACCGCGGCCAAGGCCACTGCCGCACAGGGCACGGCCAAGGCCACCGCGGCCAAGCCCACCGCCGCGAAGAGCGCGGCCAAGCCCACGGCAAAGAAGAGCGCGGCCAAGGCCACTGCCGCGAAGAGCGCGGCCAAGCCCACAGCAAAGAAGAGCGCGGCCAAGGCCACTGCCGCGAAGAGCGCGGCCAAGGCCACTGCCGCGAAGAGCGCGGCCAAGGCCACTTCTGCGCCTTCGTCCCGGGTGGCCGCCCGGAATACGACGAAGGCAGCGGCGACCAAGGTCCCGGCGACGAAGGCCGCGGCGACCAAGGCCGCGGCGACCAAGGTTCCAGCGACCGCTGCGCCACTCCGGGCACCCAAGATTCCTGCTACCACCACCTCAACCGCCTCGACGAAACGTCTTCAGGTAGGCAAGAACGAGAAGCCGTGGACGGCCAAGGAGCTGGCGGTGGTCCGCGCCGCACTGGAGGCCGACCTCGCCAGACTTCGCGCCGAGATCGCGGCGGCTGAGTACGACCTGGCCGGGCTGATGCGTGACGCCGGCGACGGGGCGGGCGACGACCAGGCCGACGCCGGCACCAAGACCTTCGAGCGCGAGCAGGAGATCTCGTTGGTCAACAACGCCCGCGAGGTGTCCGAGCAGAGCGAGCACGCGCTCGAGCGGATCCTGGACGGCAGCTATGGCGTCTGCGAAAGCTGCGGCAACCCGATCGGCAAGAATCGTCTTCTGGTCTTCCCACGTGCGACGCTATGCGTGCCATGCAAGTCCAAGCAGGAGCGCCGCTGATCTCTTCACCATCCCCGAACGAGTCCACCACCACACGATCGACACCCAGACGACTACTGATAGTCATGCTGGTCACGTCGGCCGTGCTGGTGTATGTCGGCGACCAATGGGCCAAGGCGTGGGTCACCGCGAACCTCCAGCCCGATCAGCCGCGCGAGCTGCTCGGAACGGTTCTGCAGCTCAACCTGACCCGCAACCCCGGCGCCGCCTTCTCCATCCTTACAGGATCGACGTGGATCCTGACGGTTATCGCCTGTTCCGTTGTCGTGTTCATCGTGTTCACCGCACGACGCCTGGGCAGCCGGGGTTGGGCACTGGCACTGGGACTCCTGCTCGGCGGCTCGTTGGGCAACCTGACCGACCGCATGTTCCGGGCTCCCGGACCCGGCCGTGGGCACGTTGTGGACTTCCTGCAGCTGCCGAGCTTCCCGATCTTCAACATTGGCGACTCGGCGATCGTCAGCGCGGCGATCCTGATCGCCCTGCTGGCCTTTCGGGGTGTCAATGTCGACGGAACCCGCGTGGTTGAGCACATCCCCAAGCACGAGGCCGCCGAGCCGCAGTCTCCCGAGGAGCCACCCCAACGCTCGGCAGAAGCAGCCCACGATGGCTGATGTCCGTGCTCTGCCAGTTCCGGACGGTCTCGAAGGAGAACGCGTCGACGCGGCTCTTGCCCGTCTCTTCGGGCTCACCCGCACCAAGGCCGCCGACCTGGCCACGGCTGGTTCTGTGACCATCGACCAGCGTCTTGTGGGCAAGTCGGAGCGTGTCCACGCGGGTGCCTGGCTCGAGGTGGCGCTGCCCGACCCGCACTCCTCGCGCGGACTGGCCGTGATTGCTGATCCCATTCCGGGCATGGCGATCATCCATGACGACGACGACCTTGTGGTCGTGGACAAGCCTGTTGGCGTGGCTGCCCATCCCAGTGTCGGCTGGACCGGCCCCACGGTGATCGGCGGACTGGCGGCAGCTGGATATCGCATCTCGACATCGGGTGCCGAGGAGCGCCGTGGTGTCGTGCACCGCCTCGATGTAGGTACCAGTGGCCTGATGGTGGTTGCGAAGAGCGAGCATGCCTACACCGTGCTGAAACGGGCATTCAAGGAACGCACGGTCGACAAGACCTACCACGCGCTCGTCCAGGGCCTGCCCGATCCGGTGCAGGGCACCATCGACGCTCCGATCGGCCGTCATCCCAACCACGACTACAAGTTCGCGGTGATAGGCAGCGGCAAGGCGAGCATCACCCACTACGAGGTCATCGAGGCGTTCGGGTCGGCCTCCCTCGTGGAGGTCCATCTGGAGACCGGGCGCACCCACCAGATCCGGGTTCATTTCTCCGCGCTGCGCCATCCCTGCGTTGGTGACCTGACCTACGGTGCGGACCCGGTGATGGCCAAGAAGCTCGGACTCGAACGTCAGTGGTTGCACGCGGTCGGCCTCGGGTTCGTACACCCTGGCACCGGCGAACGCGTCGACTTCCGCAGCCCTTACCCCAAGGATCTGCAGACCGCCTTGGATCGAATCAGCGGCTAGCTCGCCCCTCGCCCAGCACGGCACTTGCGGTGACGGAGCGGCATACAGAAACTGTCGTTCTTCCGGCATAGACTCATCCCCGATGTCATCCCAGCCAGCCTCCGACAAGAGCTTCGTCCACCTGCACGTGCACACCGAGTACTCCATGCTCGATGGCGCCGCCCGCATCGACGAGCTGTTCGAGACTGCGGCTCAGATGGGTATGCCGGCCCTGGCCACGACGGACCATGGCTACGTCTTCGGGGCCTACGAGTTCTGGTCCAAGGCCAAGAAGTACGGCGTCAAACCGATCATCGGCGTCGAGGCGTACCTCACGCCGGGCACGCACCGCACTGACAAGACCCGGGTCAAGTTCGGTGACGGCGGTCGTGACGACGTGTCCGGCTCGGGCGCCTACACGCACATGACGTTGCTGGCGCGCACCACCGAGGGCATGCACAACCTCTTCCGGATGAGCTCGCTGGCCTCGATGGAGGGCTACTACTTCAAGCCTCGCATCGACCGTGAGCTGCTGGCGACCTACGGCCAGGGTCTCATCGGCACGACCGGATGTGCGGGCGGTGAGATCCAGACGCGGCTGCGGCAGGGCCAGTACCGCCAAGCGGTCGAGGCTGCCGCCGAGTTCCGCGACATCTTCGGCGCTGAGAACTTCTACTGCGAGGTCATGGACCACGGCATCGACGTCGAGCGCCAGACCATGAAGGACCTGCTGCGGCTGTCCAAGGATCTGGGCTTGCCGCTGCTTGCGACCAACGACCTGCACTACACCAAGGCCGCAGACGCCCAGGCTCACGCGGCGCTGCTGTGCGTGCAGTCCGGGTCGACCCTGATGGATCCGAACCGTTTCAAGTTCGACGCCGACGAGTTCTACCTCAAAAGCCCCGAGCAGATGCGTCATCTGTGGCGCGAGCTGCCTGAGGCCTGCGACAACACGCTGCTGATCGCCGAGCGGTGCGAGGTCGGCTTCACCGAGGGCGAAGGCGCCTACATGCCTCGCTTCCCGTGCCCCGAGGGCGAGGACGAGACCTCCTGGTTCATCAAGGAGGTGGAGCGGGGGCTCCACGTGCGCTACCCGGCCGGGGTCCCGGACGCGGTGCGCGCCCAAGCGGCATACGAGACCGAGGTCATCGTCTCCAAGGGCTACCCCGGCTACTTCCTGGTCGTCGCGGACTTCATCGGCTGGGCCAAGAAGAACGGCATCCGGGTCGGCCCGGGGCGTGGATCCGGGGCAGGCTCCATGTGCGCCTACGTCATGGAGATCACCGACCTCGACCCGCTCAAGCACGGCCTGATCTTCGAGCGATTCCTCAACCCCGAGCGTGCCTCGATGCCCGACTTCGACATCGACTTCGATGAGCGACGCCGCGGTGAGGTGATCCACTACGTCACCGAAAAGTATGGCGAGGAGCGTGTCGCCCAGATCGTGACCTACGGCACCATCAAGGCCAAGCAGGCGGTCAAGGACGCCTCACGTGTCATGGGCTTCCCATACGCGATGGGCGAGAAGTTGACCAAGGCGATGCCGCCGGCGATCATGGGCAAGGATGTGCCGCTGTCGGGGATCTTCGACCCCACGCACACGCGCTACGCCGAGGCCGCTGAGTTCCGCCAGGTCCACGACGAGGACCCCCAGGCCCAGGAGGTCGTCAAGACGGCGCTGGGTCTCGAGGGGCTGAAGCGTCAGTGGGGGGTGCACGCGGCTGGCGTCATCATGTCCAGCCAGCCGCTGATCGACCTGATCCCGATCATGCGCCGCGAGCAGGACGGCCAGATCATCACCCAGTTCGACTATCCCAGCTGCGAGACGCTCGGACTTGTCAAGATGGACTTTCTCGGTCTGCGCAACCTGACCATCTTGGACGATGCACTGATCAACATCCGTCACAACCGCAGCGACGAGGTTGATCTCGACGAGCTGAGCAAGACCCTCGATGATCCGGCCACCTATGAGCTGCTCGGCCGCGGTGACACGCTGGGCGTCTTCCAGTTCGACGGTGGGCCGATGCGCGCGTTGCTGCGGCTGATGAAGCCCGACAACTTCGAGGACATCTCGGCGGTCGGTGCGCTCTACCGTCCTGGCCCGATGGGCGCCAACTCACATATCAACTACGCACTGCGCAAGAACCACCAGCAGGAGATCTCCTACCCGCACGTGGACCTCGCTCAGGCGTTGGAGCCGCTGCTGGGCACGACCTATGGCCTGATCGTCTATCAGGAGCAGGTCATGGAGATCGCCCAGAGGCTCGCCGGCTACACGCTGGGCAAGGCCGACCTGTTGCGCCGAGCCATGGGCAAGAAGAAGCGCGCCGTCCTGGACGCCGAGTACGTCGGCTTCGAGTCCGGCATGGTGGCCAACGGCTTCAGCCCGGCCGCCATCAAGGCGCTGTGGGACGTTCTGGTCCCCTTCTCGGACTACGCGTTCAACAAGGCGCACAGCGCGGCCTACGGGCTGGTTTCCTACTGGACCGCCTACCTGAAGGCCAACTACCCGGCCGAGTACATGGCCGCGGTCCTGACCAGTGTGCGCGACGACAAGGACAAGTCGGCGCTGTATCTCAACGAGTGCCGTCGCATGGGCATCAAGGTCCTCCCGCCCGACGTCAACGAGAGCACCGCCAACTTCACCGCGGTTGGCACCGACATCCGGTTCGGGCTGGCCGCCATCCGCAACGTCGGCCACAACGTGGTCGAGGCGATCGTGACAGCGCGTCAGGACAAGGGCCGGTTCGTCTCCTTCGAGGACTTCCTGCGCAAGTCACCGGCGGTCGTGTGCAACAAGCGCACCATCGAGTCGCTGATCAAGGGCGGTTCCTTCGACTCGTTGCAGCACACCCGTCAGGGTCTGTTGCGGGTCCACGAGGCCTATGTCGAAGCCCTTGTGGACGAGAAGAAGCAAGAGGCCATCGGGCAGGACTCGCTCTTCGCAGGCTTCGGTTTCGGTGACAGCCAAGGCGCGGGTGATGCCGGAGGCGGCGGTGCCGCAGGCGGCGGATCCGGCGGGTCCATGACGTCCTTGCTGGCCATGCCGCCGATCCCCACGATCGAGTGGGACAAGTCGACGCTGCTGGCCTTCGAGCGAGAGATGCTCGGCCTCTACGTCTCTGACCACCCGTTGTTCGGGATCGAGCACATCCTTACCCAACATGCAGACACCTCGATCGCGGCGCTCACCGGCGATGACAGCAAACCGGACGGGGCCAACGTCACCATCGCGGGGCTGATCACCGCGCTGCAGATCAAGCGCACCAAGAAGGGCGACCTCTGGGCGATCGCCACGGTCGAGGACCTCGATGGTGCGATCGAGTGCCTCTTCTTCCCCTCCGCCTACCTGACGGTCTCGACCATGCTCGGCCATGACGTCGTGTGCGTCGTGCGCGGGCGTCTCAACCGCCGCGACGAGACGCCGACGATCTTCGCCCAGGAGCTCAGCCTCCCGGACATCAAGGAAGGGCCGCGCGGGCCGGTGGTCGTGACGTTGCCGCTGTCCAGGGCCACCAACGGCGTCGCCGAGCGGATCCGGAGGGTGCTGACCGAGCATCCTGGTGTGACCGAGGTTCATGTGAAGCTCACCCAGCCCGGGCGCTCGGTGCTCATGCGGCTCGATGACTCGTTGCGGGTCACTGCGTCACCGGCGTTGTTCGGCGACCTGAAGGCGCTGCTCGGGCCGGCCTGTCTGATCTGAGTCCGCCGGTGCACGGGGTGATAAAGCTTGTCGGATAGCGTGCGTGCGTGAGCACCGTCAGGCCCGTCGTCGCCAAGCACGTGGAGTACGTCCGTGAGCACCACGGAGACCGGGTCGTTGACCCTTTCGAGTGGATGCGCGACAAGGACGACCCGGAGGTCATTGCGCATCTCGAGGAAGAGAATGCCTACGCCGAGGCCATGACGAGCCGTCTCGAGCCGCTTCGCGCGCGAATCTTCGACGAGATCAGGTCGCGGACGCAGGAGGCAGACCTGTCCGTGCCTGCGGCGTACCGCGGCTGGTGGTACTACTCGCGCACGTTCGATGACAAGCAGTACGCCGCACAGTGCCGCGTTCGCATGGTGGAGGGCCGCGGGCGCCCCCAGCTCGAGCCGGGAGTCATGCCCGAGGGCGAGCAGGTGCTGCTGGACGGAAACGTCGAGGCTGAGGGGCACGAGTTCTTCTCGCTCGGAGCCTTCGAGGTGAGTTTCGACGGACGCCGGATCGCCTACGCCGTCGATGTCGAGGGCGACGAGCGATTTGCCCTGCGGGTCAAGGACATCGAGACCGGTGAGGTGATCGATGAGTCCGTCGCACAGACCGGCTATGGCGCCGTCTGGTCGCTCGACGGGCAGCATCTCTTCTACACGCGGCTGGACGAGTCGTGGCGCCCTCACCAGGTGTGGCGTCACGAGGTTGGCACAGCCGCCCTGGACGACGTTCTGGTGTTCGACGAGCCCGACGAGCGGTTCTGGATGGGCATCGGGTCTTCTCGAGACGATGCCTGGGTCGTCATCCAGGTGGGCTCCAAGCTGACCTCCGAGGTGTTGCTGCTCGACGCGGGGGCACCTCTGGGCATCCCGCGAGTGGTGGCGCCCCGACGTGACGGGGTTGAGTACGACGTCGAGCCGGCAGGGGACCGGCTGCTCATCGTGCACAACGCGAACCACCCGGACTTTGAGCTGCAGCAGGCCCCGCTGGACGCCCGAAGCCACGAGCAGTGGTCGCCGTTCGCCGAGGCCGTGGAGGGGGAGCGGCTGGTCGAGGTCGAGGCGTTTGCCTCCCATGTCGTTGTCTCGCTGCGTCGCGATGGGCTGACGACGTTGCGAGTGATCCCTCGTGACCCGTCATCCGAATCCGGTTTTGGCCCTGCTCATGACCTCGCCTTCGGCGAGCCGCTGTACTCCGTCGCCACCGGCAACAACCCCGAGTACGAGTCCTCGGCCCTCCAGATCGTGTTCGAGTCGATGGTGACTCCCAAGACCATCTCGGACTATGACCTCGTGACCGGCCAGCTCACCGTGCTCAAGACGCAGCCGGTGCTCGGCGGCTATGACCCAGCGGACTACGAGCAGCATCGGGAGTGGGCCACCGCCGCAGATGGGACGAGGGTGCCGATCTCGCTGGTCCATCGACGCGACGTCACTGCGGACGGCACAGCTCCGGGGCTGATCTATGGCTATGGCGCCTACGAGATCTGCATCGACCCGTACTTCTCGGTGGCCCGCCTGTCCTTGCTGGATCGGGGATTCGTCTATGCCATCGCGCATGTTCGCGGTGGCGGAGAGATGGGGCGCCAGTGGTACGACACCGGCAAGATGGAGCACAAGACGAATAGCTTCACCGACTTCATCTCGTGTGCTGACCATCTCGTCAGCTCCGGGTGGGTTGCTCCGGATCGCCTTGTCGCAGAGGGGGGTTCGGCCGGTGGCTTGCTCGCGGGCGCGGTCGCCAACCTTGCGCCTGGACGATTCAGGGCGATACACGCGGCGGTGCCGTTCGTTGATGCGCTCACGACCATCCTGGACCCGTCGTTGCCGCTGACGGTGCCGGAGTGGGAGGAATGGGGCGACCCGCTCCACAACGCGGACGTCTACAACTACATGAAGACCTACACGCCGTACGAGAACATTGCGGCGGTTGACTATCCAGCCATTCTGGCGACCACGAGCCTCAATGACACCCGCGTCTATTTCGTCGAGCCGGCCAAGTGGGTGGCCAGGCTGCGCGAGACCGTGACGAGCGACCCGGTGCAACGGCCGATCCTGTTCAAGATCGAGATGGTCGCGGGCCATGGCGGCAAGAGTGGCCGGTATGACGCGTGGAAGCAGTACGCCTGGGAGCTCGCGTTCCTGATGGATCAGGTCGGCGTCACCTGACCGCGGCTCTGCAACACTGTCACCCGAAAGGCACTGTTGACCCCAGAGGCACGGTTACCCAGAGGCACTGTTACTGAGGGAGTTCGGCCATGCGCATTCTCGTCGTCGGGTCAGGGGGTGTGGGCGACGCCTTCGCCCGCATCGCGGTCCAGCGGGATTTCTTCGAGCTGCTGGTCATGTCCGACTTCGACCAGGCCAGGGCGGTGGCCACCGTCGCTTCAGCGACCGCCCGACGCCGCGGGGAGGGGCGACTGGTCGCCGCGAAGGTCGACGCGTCATCCAGTCAGTCGGTGGCCGCGCTGGCACGTGAGCACTCCATCACGCACGTCCTCAACGCGGTGGACCCGCGCTTCGTCATGTCGGTCTTCCAGGGGGCATTCGCGGCCGGTGCCGACTACCTCGACATGGCCATGAGTCTCTCGGTGCCCCACCCCGATCGGCCGTATGCCGAGCCGGGAGTCAAGCTCGGTGACGACCAGTTCGCGGCGGCTGAGCAGTGGGAGAACGCCGGCCGGCTCGCACTCGTAGGGATCGGGGTCGAGCCGGGGCTCTCCGACGTCTTCGCGCGATACGCAGCCGACCACCTCTTCAGCGAGATCGACGAGCTCGGGACCCGCGACGGAGCCAACCTGGTCGTGCGCAACGAGCTGGGCGAGGAGAACTTCGCCCCCAGCTTCTCGATCTGGACCACGATCGAGGAATGCCTCAACCCGCCTGTCGTCTGGGAGAAGGGCAAAGGCTGGTTCACCACGGCTCTGTTCAGCGAGCCAGAGGTGTTCGAATTCCCCGAGGGGATCGGCCCGGTCGAGTGCGTCAATGTCGAGCACGAGGAGGTTCTGCTCATGCCGCGCTGGGTCGATGCCAAGCGCGTGACCTTCAAGTACGGCCTCGGCGACGACTTCATCGGGGTGCTCAAGACCCTGCACGCGCTGGGCCTTGACCGGACCCAGAAGGTGACGGTCGGCGGCATACAGGTCTCCCCGCGAGACGTGGTTGCCGCGTGCCTGCCCGATCCAGCCACGATCGGCCCGCGGATGACCGGCAAGACCTGTGCCGGTCTCTGGGTGACCGGCACGGGCAAAGACGGCGAGCCGCGAGAGGTCTATCTCCACCATGTGGTCGACAACGAGTGGGCGATGCGTGAGTACGGCACCCAGTGCGTGGTGTGGCAGACGGCGATCAATCCCGTTGTGGCACTTGAGCTTCTCGCGACCGGGGTGTGGCAGGGCACTGGCGTGCGTGGGCCGGAGTCTTTCGACGCCGTGCCGTATCTCGACCTGCTCAAAGCGCCCCAGCCCGGTGGCTACGGCTCGGCCTGGGGGATGGAGGATCGATGAGGACGATCGGGATTCTGGGTGGCATGAGCAGTGTTGCCAGCGCGGAGTACTACCGGCGCATCAATGAGGGCGTGAACGCGCACCAGGGCGGCCACAGCGCCGCGGAGCTCGTGCTCTACAGCGTGGACTTCGGCGTGATCGAAGGCTTCATCCGCGACGAACGCTGGGACCAGGCTGCGCAGTACCTCGCCGAGCGAGCGCGGCGGGTCGAGCGCGGCGGGGCGGAGCTCTTGATCCTGGCCACGAATACGATGCACCGGGTGGCCGTCGAGCTGCAGGATGCAATCGGCATCCCACTGATCAACATCGTCGACCCGACGGCGGACGCAGCCATCGCTGACGGTGTCCACACTCTGGGCCTGCTGGGCACCGCACCCGTGATGGAGGCTGACTTCTACCGGTCGCGCTTCGTGGGCTTCGGGCTCGCGGTTCTCGTCCCTCCCGAGCGGGACCGGGCCGTGGTGCATCGCGTCATCTTCGAGGAGCTGACCCACGGGATCATCGACGACCACTCCCGCCAGGAGTACGTGCGGATCATGCGCGACCTGGTCGGCCAGGGGGCGCAAGGCATCGTGCTCGGATGCACCGAGATCAGCCTGCTCGTCGCACCCGAGGACATGCCAGGCACGGTGCTGTACGACACGACGGCGCTTCACGTCGACCGAGCCGTTCGGATCAGCCTGGGACTCGATCCTCTTCCGCGAGCAGCGCCTACCTCCGCCTGAACAGCTGCGCCGGCCCAGGCGTCAGCTGGGCTTGGTGGCCAGATAGACCGTGTTGGTGGCCAGACGGTCCTGGAGCGGGTTGGGGAAGCTGACCACCTCGGCAGCGACATCGACGAACACCTCCGACAGGACCGCCAGGTAGGCGTCCTCAGGCGGGTCGTTGGACCAGAGGGAGTAGACACCCCCCGGTCGCAGGTGACCGGCCAGCCGTTGCGTCCCTGCCAGGCCGTAGAAGCCGGCGCTGCCGTCGGCAAGCAGGTGCTTCGGTGAGTGGTCGATGTCGACGACCACGACGTCGAAGACCCGACCCTGCATGTCGGGGTCGAACCCCGGCCCGTCGGCCATCGCGAAGAAGTCCCCGTACACCAGCCGGCAGCGGGGATCTGCGGTCAGGATCGGCCCGACCGGGACCAGACCGCGCTGGTGCCACTGGATCACGGGCTCAAGCACCTCAACCACCACCAGCTCGCGCACCCGCGGGTCCTCCAGCACGGTCTGCGCGGTGTAGCCGAGTCCCAGTCCACCCACGGCGACGTCAAGCTCGGACCCTTGGAGGCGCGCCAGTGCGCGTCGAGCCACCTCGATCTCGGCGACGGTGAAGAGGCTGGACATGAGGAACTCTTCGCCGAGCTTGACCTCGAAGATGTCAACGCCGGTGACCGGGTCGCGGCGCCTGCGGAGGCTGACCTCACCGATCGGCGTGGGACTCCAGCCGAGCTCCTCGAACCGAGCACTCACACGACCACCGCTCCTCGAGAAGGATTCGGGTGATCATACAAGCCCCGTCGCCGCGCGCCGCGCCTATGCCCCGAGATGACACGCGCGGCTCGACCCCTGTATGACGACCGCTGACCCTTGCCCTCCCTTTGGAAGCCGCTACGGGAGAGGCTTTACTTCTTCTATGACCGACACGGTGAGCGCACCCTCCAGCATCGCGGTACTCACCAGTGGTGGAGACGCCGGAGGGATGAACGCCGCGGTCAGGGCAGTGGTTCGGACGGCGTTGTTCCACGGAGTCGATGCCTACGTGATCTATAACGGATATCAGGGTCTGGTCGACGGAGGCGAGGCCATCCGACGCGCGTCGTCTGCGGACGTCGGGGGGATTCTCCATCGCGGTGGCACGGTGTTCGGCACCGCGCGCTGCGCCGAGTTCCGCACGAAAGAAGGCCGGCGTAAGGCTGTCGGCAACCTGCTGGAACGCCGGATCGATGCGCTGGTCGTGATCGGTGGCGACGGCAGTCTGGCCGGGGCGAACGAGTTCCGGGAGGAGTGGGCCGACACTGTTGCGGAGCTGGTCGCGGCTGGTCAGGTGACCGCCGAGGTGGCAGCCTCCCACCCGTTCTTGCGACTGGTGGGTCTGGCGGGATCGATCGACAACGACATGTCGGGGACCGACATGACGATCGGCGCCGACACTGCGCTGCATCGGATCACGGAGGCGCTGGACTCGATCCGCAGCACCGCATCGAGCCATCAGCGCACGTTCGTCGTCGAGGTGATGGGCCGACGCTGCGGCTATCTGGCGATGACGGCCGGGCTGGCGACGGCAGCGAACTGGCTGCTGATTCCCGAGCGCCCACCAGAGCGCGAGGACTGGGCGCAGAAGATGTGTGCGGCGATGCGGGCAGGACACGAGATCGGCCGTCGGCAGAGCCTGGTGCTGGTCACTGAAGGCGCCCAGAGCCGCGATGGCGAGCCGATCACGGTGGAACGCGTCAAAGAGGTGTTGGAGGAGCAGCTCGGCGAAGATGCCCGCGTCACCATCTTGGGCCACGTCCAGCGCGGAGGCGCACCGAGCGCTTTCGACCGGTGCCTGGCCACCCTGCTGGGAAACGCGGCTGTCGAACAGCTGCTCGCCGAAGCGCCGGATGCTACACCGCAGCTGATCGGAATTCGGGGCAACCAGGTGGCCAGCTCGCCCCTGATGGAATGTCTGGCGCGGACCCGCGAGGTCGCCGACCGCATCGCACAACAGGACTACGACGGCGCGATGCTGCTGCGTGGCGGCAGCTTCTCCGAGTCTGAGGTCATCCTGAGCACCATGCAGCAAGCCGCGCCGCGACCCACCGCACCCGGGCGCCGACGGTTCAGGCTTGCCGTGCTGCACGGCGGGGGGCCAGCGCCGGGCATGAACACCGCGGTCCGGGCCGCGGTGCGGCTGGGCCTCGACCGCGGATATGAGGTGCTGGCCGTCAAGAACGGCTTCCTCGGCCTGCGCAACGGTGACATCCACGAGATGGACTGGATGAGCGTCAGCGGTCTGGTCTCTGAAGGTGGAGCCGACATCGGAACCAACCGTTACGTACCGGACGGACCCGCGATCGAGCAGATCGCCAAGCAGGTCGCGGCCCATCGCATCGACGGCTTGTTGATGGCCGGCGGCTGGTGCGGCTACCAGGCCGCGCACCTGCTCCACACCCACCGCCGGACCTACGCGTCTTTGGACATCCCGATCGTGTGCATGCCAATGACCATCAACAACGACCTGCCAGGCACCGAGCTGACGATCGGCAGCGATACGGCCTTGAACAGCATCGTCCTTGATGTCGACAAGATCCGGCAGTCAGCCGTGGCGTCGCGGCGGGTCTTCGTGGTTGAGGTGATGGGCCACGACTGCGGCTACCTGGCCCTGATGAGCGGATTGGCGACCGGCGCCGAGCGGATCTACCTGCCGGAGCAGGAGATGACGCTCAACGATCTCAGCGTCGATGTCCACAACCTGTCCGGGGGCTTCCGATCAGGGAAACGCCTGGGCCTGGTGATCCGTAGCGAGAATGCCGATCCGGTCTATACCACCGGCTTCATCACCTCGGTGTTCGAGAAGGAGGGCGGCGACCTCTTCGATGCCCGGCCGGCCATCCTCGGGCATGTGCAGGAGGGCGGGGATCCCTCGCCGTTCGACCGCGTCCAGGCCAACGGGCTGACCGCGCACTGCATCGAGTACCTGGCCGAACAGCTGGAGTCCGGCGGCCGGGCGAGCGCAATGATCGGCTTCCAGTCCGGGCGTATTCAGTTCACCGACCTGACCTCGTACCCCACCCTCATCGAGGCCGATGCCCAGCGTCCGCGCGAACAGCGATGGATGACGCAGCTTCCCCTGGCCGAGATCATGTCGACATGAACGAGCGGCCAACCTGACGGGTGCCGAACCGCCCGCGCGCCACCAGCTCGACGGTGACGAGCACCGCGATGGACTGCACCAGCAGCAGGGCCACCAGGGCCACCAGCTGGACGGCGGCGGCCTGCAGCGGTGAGGCGCCACCGAGCAGCATTCCCACGAAGGCTCCCGGAAGGGTGACCAGACCGACGGTCCGGGTCTGGTCAAGGCCGGGAACGAGGGCAAGCGCGGCATCGTCGCGGGCGATGAGCAGGGCCGAGTCGCGAGGCAGCAGGCCGATGGACAGCCCGGCCTCATACTCCCCGTGACGGGTGCGAAGGGCATCGAGCGAGCGCCTGCCGGCGAGTGTCGTCGCCGTCATGGCCCCACCGATCAGGATGCCGACGATCGGCACGACGGCGATGGGTTGGCGGGGGATCAGGCCGCTGAGCAGCAGGCCGACGGCGACCGGGACGGCACCAAGGGCGACGGGTGCGGTCGCAAGCCACCAGGCGCCCTGTCTGTTCAGCCGCCTTCCGGCCGTCAGCGATGCCACCGACAGCATCAGGGTGATGAACCCCAGCGTCAGCCACCACGACCTCAGCACCGCAAAGATCAGCAGCCCGACGACGCCGAGCTGCACGCAGGCTCGCAGGGCGGCCAGGATGTCGTCGCGGCCATGTCCGAGATGTCCCCAGCGGTTGATGACCGCGGCCAGCCCCGTGCATACGACGACCACGAGCGCCAGACGCATGAGCCCGCCGAACCCGTCCACACTGACCAGCGCAGCGGCGGGTCGGATCGCGGAAAGCATCACGGGCCGCATTATCCGCCGGTGGCTGGACACTCGGCCTGTCGGCGCGCGAGACGACCTAAACTCACAGTGTGACTTCCAGGATCGTGATTGCCAGGATCGATCTGCGTGGCCGTGTGCTCGACGCGCACTCCCTGCGAGACGTGCTGCCCCGAGCCGAGTTCGACGTCGAGGCCGCGCTGTCGGCGGTTCGCCCGATCTGTGACGACGTACGCACTCGCGGCGCCGAGGCATTGCGTGACCTGGGAGAGCGGTTCGACGGGGTCCGGCCCGAACAGCTGCGCGTCCCCGCCGGGGTCCTGACATCGGCTCTGGGCCTGCTCGACCCTGACGTCCGCGCAGCCCTCGATGAGACCATCCGGCGGGCGCGCATCGTCCACGATGACCAGCGGCGCGCCGACACGACCACCCAGGTGACGCCCGGTGGAACTGTGACCGAGCGTTGGGTGCCGGTTGACCGGGTCGGCCTCTACGTCCCTGGCGGTGTCGCGGTCTACCCCAGCAGTGTCGTCATGAACGTCGTCCCCGCACAGATCGCGGGTGTGGGCTCGGTCGCGGTCACGAGTCCGCCGCAACGGGACAACACCGGAGACTTCGTCGGCTATCCCCACCCGACCGTCCTTGCAGCGTGCGAGCTTCTTGGCATCCATGAGGTCTACGCCGTCGGGGGGGCTCAGGCGATCGCGATGTTTGCCTACGGCGCAAGGGAATCCGGCTTCGATGGCACACCCAACGCCGGTGCAGTGGTCTGCGAGCCGGTCGTCATGGTGACTGGTCCGGGCAACATCTATGTCGCCGCCGCCAAACGCCTGCTGAAGGGCGTGATCGGCATCGACGCCGAGGCCGGGCCGACCGAGATCGTGGTGTTGGCCGACGACAGCGCCGATCCCGAGCACGTCGCGGCCGATCTGCTCAGCCAGGCCGAGCACGACACGCTCGCCGCCTCGGTGCTCGTCACGGACAGCGAGGATCTCGCCCAACGGGTTGAAGCTGCGTTGGTGCGCAGGGTGTCCGCGACCAAGCACATCGAACGAGTCACGGCTGCCCTGTCCGGTCGGCAGTCAGGTGTTGTGCTCGTTGACGACGTCGAGGCTGCCATCGCCGTGGTCAACGCCTACGCCGCAGAGCACCTCGAGATCCAGACCCGCGATGCGCGCGCGGTGGCCCTGCGGATCCGCAACGCCGGGGCGATCTTCGTGGGGGCGTTTTCGCCGGTGAGCCTTGGTGACTACTGCGCCGGCTCCAACCATGTGTTGCCAACGGGTGGATCGGCCGGCCACAGCAGCGGTTTGTCCGTGCAGTCGTTCCTGCGTGGCATCCACGTCGTGGACTACACCGAGGCCGCCCTGCGCCAGGTCGCCGGCCAGGTGATCACGTTGGCCGCCGCCGAGGACCTCCCCGGGCATGGCGAGGCAGTTGTGGCGAGGTTCGGGGACAGCGCAGGTTTCAGCGACGGTTCCGACTCGTGACCAGCTCGCTGAGCGATCTGTTGCGCCCTGACCTGTTGGGTCGAACCGCCTATGGCGCACCGCAGCTGGACGTGCCGGTTCCGTTGAACACCAACGAAAACTCGTATGCCGTGCCCCAACAGGTGGTCGATGCGATCCTGTCGTCCGTCGCCGAGGTGGTACCAGGCCTGAACCGCTACCCGGACCGCGAGTTCGTCCGACTGCGCGAGGATCTGGCGGCCTACCTGACCCGGACCAGCGGCGCTGCCGTCACGGCTGGGCAGGTGTGGGCGGGCAACGGCTCCAACGAGGTCCTGCTGCACATCCTCCAGGCGTTCGGCGGGGTCGGCAGGGTTGCGCTCGGCTTCACCCCCACCTACTCGATGCACTCGATCATCACGCAGACCGTTGGCACCAGATGGGTCGACGGACAGCGCGGCGGCAGCGGCGGACCCTTCCATCTGGACGCCGCATCCGCGGTTGCCCAGGTCAAGGCGCACCAGCCGAACATCGTGTTCCTGTGTTCGCCGAACAACCCGACCGGCACGGCTCTGGGGCTCGACGTCGTTGAGGCGGTCTATGACGCCGCGGGGCAAGCGCTCGTGGTGGTGGACGAGGCCTACGCCGAGTTCGCCCGCGCCGGCACGCCAAGCGCGCTGACGCTTCTGGCAGGCCGGGACCGTCTTGTGGTCACCCGCACCATGAGCAAGGCGTTCGCCTTGGCCGGTGCACGGGTGGGCTATCTCGCGGCGACCCCTGAGCTCACCGAATGCCTGCGACTCGTCCGTCTGCCGTACCACCTCTCGGCCACGACCCAGGCCGTCGCCTGTGCGGCGCTCGAGCACTCCGAGGGTTTACTGGCGGCGGTGGAGCTCGTCAAGGTCCAACGCGACCGCATCGCGTCCGAACTCGCCGAGATGGGCCTTGACCCGGTCCCGAGCGATGCCAACTTCGTGCTCTTTGGCGGGCTTGCGGACGAGCGGGCCACGTGGCAGTCGTTGCTGGATCAGGGCATTCTGATTCGCGACGTCGGGTTGGCCCACTATCTTCGTGTCACAGCAGGGACGCCCCAGGAGACCGAGGCATTCCTCGGGGCGATGCGTCGCCTCGCCCCGACCCACCGGCAGGAGCAGTCCTCATGACCCAACAGGACACCGAGCGCAACCACCGGGACGCCGGGCCTCCCGGCGCAGCTCCGGCCGCACCTCGCATCGCGCACCTGAGGCGGTCGACGGACGAGAGCACGGTCGAGCTCGAGCTCGACCTTGACGGAAGCGGCGACTCCCGGATCAGCACCGGCGTGCGCTTCTACGACCACATGCTCGCCAGCCTTGCCAAACACTCGCTGATCGACCTACGCGTCGAGGCCACCGGCGATGTCGACGTCGACGCCCACCACACGGTCGAGGACGTCGCCATCGTCCTGGGTGACGCTTTTCGCGAAGCGGTGGGCGACAAACGTGGGATCTCACGCTTCGGCGATGCGACCGTCCCCCTGGACGAGGCGCTCGTGCAGGCGGTCGTGGACGTCGCCGGGCGCCCGTACTTCGTCCATGAGGGTGAGCCCGAAGGCCAGGCGTACGTGCTCATCGGCGGCAACTATGCAGGGTCACTGACGCGGCACGTGTTGGAGACCTTCGCCCAACACGCCGGCATCGCGCTGCACGTGCGGGTCTTGTCCGGTCGCGATCCGCACCACGTGGTCGAGGCACAGTTCAAGGCCGTGGCTCGGGCGCTGCGGGCAGCTGTCGCACTGGACCCGCGCGTGAAGGGCATCCCGAGCGCGAAAGGCAGTCTCTGATCCCGTGACCGTGCCGTGGCACTCCGCCCGTCAGGGGCGGGGGATGCTCCTCCTGAGGGGCACGCCGGACGCGGTCTCGACCTGGGCCCGGCGTGGTCTTGCGCCGGCGCACGTCGTGCCTCTCGATGGCTGGACTGCGGTGCTTCCAGCCGGACCCTCTCGCGCGCTACCACCGTATGACGACACGATCCAGACGCTGGCCGGGCGCCACGTGGCTTCTCGACTGCGTTATGCCATAGGCTTTTTCGCGGTCGACGGCAACGCAGTGGTCACCGTCCATCCCACCGGGTGGCGGGCCATACCGAGGTGGTTCGTCTGGTCTCCGGGACGGGGTGTGGCGCGCCCTTGGCACCTGGCCCCGGGGCGCCCGGCAGACCTGGTGACCGCCGCCGGCATCCGCGACACAAGGGTTCGCCGCGATGTCAGGGACACCCTTGTCGAGGCTGGCGGTGATGCTGACGGTGTGCTTCGCGACCTGATGGCCCTGCTGTTGTTGCCGGGGTCCGATCTGCTCGACGGAGGACAAGACCCCGCCACCGCCCAGGGTTCGACCCTGGTCGAGCCGGACGCACAGCAGATCGTCAAGTTCGAACGGATCGTCAGTGACCATGCCCTGCACCGGGCCGAGCTGGAGGAGGACTAGGTGGCCGCGCATGTGGTGGTGCTGGACTACGGCAGCGGTAACGTCCGCTCGGCGGTCCGCATGCTCGAGCGTGTGGGAGCCAGTGTCGAGTTGAGCGCCGACCATCGGGCCGTTCTGTCCGCAGACGGCCTCTTCGTGCCGGGAGTGGGCAACTTCCACGCCTGTATGCGCGGCCTGCGGGCTGTGGACGGCCCTCGCCTGATCGACGTTCGGCTCGCGGGCGGCCGACCCGTGATGGGGGTCTGCGTGGGGATGCAGGTTCTCTTTGATGGGTCGACGGAGCCCAGCACGGGCGGACAGGAAGACGGGTTGGGCGAGTGGCCTGGCGTTGTCGTGCGGCTTGCCGCGGCGGTCGTCCCGCACATGGGATGGTCGACCGTGAAGGCCGCAGCAGGCTCTCGGCTCTTTGCCGGGGTCGAGAACGAGCGTTTCTACTTCGTCCACTCCTACGCCGCACCGCGATGGATGCTCGAACCCGAGGGCAGCATGGTCGTCATGGCCCCCAAGGTGAGTTGGGCCGAGCACGGGTCATCGTTTGTCGCGGCGGTCGAGAACGGGCCCTTGGTGGCCACCCAGTTCCACCCCGAGAAGTCTGGGGACGCCGGTGCCCGGTTGCTCGAGAACTGGGTGGCGTCGTTGTGACCGATGAGCAACCACTGACCGATGAGCAACTACTGACCGATGAGCAACTACTAAGGAGTCACACCATGGTGCCTGCAGCTCCCCGCCTTGAGCTCCTTCCTGCCGTCGATGTCGCTGATGGTCAGGCCGTTCAGCTCGTCCAGGGCGTCGCTGGCACCGGCGGGCAGTTCGGTGACCCGTGGAGCGCAGCCAAGGCCTGGCAGGACCAGGGCGCCGAGTGGATCCACCTGGTCGATCTGGATGCCGCCTTCGGCCGCGGTTCCAACCGTGAGCTGCTCGCCAGCATCGTCGGCCGGCTCGACATCTCGGTGGAGATGTCCGGTGGCATTCGTGACGCCGAAAGCCTCGAGGCCGCGTTGGCGACCGGGTGTCGGCGGGTCAATCTCGGTACGGCTGCTCTGGAGGATCCTGAGTGGACGGCCCGGGCCATCACCGAGTACGGGGACCGCATCGCGGTGGGCCTCGACGTCCGCGGAACCACACTGGCGGCTCGAGGCTGGACCCAGGAGGGCGGCGACCTCTGGGAGACTCTCGATCGGCTCGATGGGGAGGGCTGCGCCCGTTACGTCGTGACCGACGTCAACAAGGACGGCATGCTCAAAGGTCCCAATCTCGAGCTGTTGCAGCAGGTGTGCGCGCACACCGACCGCCCGGTCGTCGCCTCTGGCGGGGTGTCGACCCTCGCCGACCTCCAAGCGATTCGCGGCCTGGTCACGCTGGGGGTGGAGGGGGCGATCGTCGGGTCGGCCCTCTACCGGCACGCGTTCACCTTGCCGCAGGCACTTGACGTGGCCGGCCGACCATGACCGACGCGCGTCACGACCCACCGTCTTCCGACTCGTCCGGGATGCCGTGGACAGGACGTGCTCTGAGGGGCACAGGATTCGATGATGATCTGGGCGAGGCCGACCTCGATCTGATCGCGGCGCTGGACGATCCGCAGGACGAAACAGGCTTGATGCAGGCCGTGGCACGCGCCCGGCTGCTCGTCCCCATCGTCGCCGCGCCATCCGAGGTCGACGACTCAGGCGAGCCAAACGTAGAGAAGCTCGCCCTCAAGAGCGCCACTGACATGGCCGTGGTGACCCTGACCTCGCCGGACGGGCAACGTGCGCTACTGGTCTTCAGCAGCCTCGCTGCGCTCTCGGCGTGGGACGCCGCCGCGCGCCCCTCCCCGGTCACCAGTGCAAGGGCGGCTCAGGCAGCGGTCTCCGAGCGCTGTGACGTGATGCTGCTCGACCTGGGCTCGGGACACGAGTGCGTGCTGCGTCCCAGCATGGTGTGGGCCTTGGCGCAGCAGCGTGAGTGGCTGCCCGCGCATACCGATCCCTTTGTGACACAGGCGCTTTCGCGAGCAACTGCCGACGAGGTAGACGTGATCGACTGCGTCGGCGAGAGCGACCCCGTCGGGGCCGGCATCCTGCGCGTCGTGCTGCGCCTGCGTCCGGGGCTCGACTCGGCCCAGGTGCAGGCGCTCGCGACTCGCATCGGCGAGCAGATCGCCACCGACGGCGAGGCTCGGGCGCGGATCGACGGCCTCGCGTTCACCATCCGCCAAGCCTGAGGGAAACCCTGTCCTCAGCTGGCCGTGAGCTGTGAAAAACTCGGTGTCATGGCGCTCGATCCGTACCGCCGCGTGCTGTCCGTCCCTGCTCTGCGGCAGGCGCTGCTGCTCGGCATCCTGGTGCGTATCCCCATCTTTGCCGGTGGCGTGATCCTCACGCTCCACGTCGTCCAGACCCTCCACCGTGACTACGGCTCTGCGGGGCTCGTGACCGCCGCGGCCACCATCTGCATCGCGGTCAGCGGGCCATGGCGTGGCAGGTTGTTGGACACCAAAGGTCTGCGTCGTGTGGTCCTGCCCTCGTTGGTCGTCACAGCGGTCTGCTGGTCGATCGCGCCCTTCGTGGGCTACCTCCCGTTGCTCCTGCTCGCCGCGCTTGCCGGCCTGTTCGTCGTCCCGACGTTCTCGATCATCAGGCAGGCGGTCATCGCGGCCGTCCCGGGCAGCGATCGGCGCACGGCGCTGGCGCTGGACTCGGTGGCCGTCGAGGTCTCCTTCATGGTCGGCCCGCTCATCGGTGTCTGGGCGGCCACCGTCTGGTCCACCGCATGGGTCCTGTTCACCGTCGAGATGCTCGGCGTCATCGCTGGCATCGGCCTCTGGTCGGCCAACCCGGTCATGGTTCCCGATCGTGGTGACGGCAACGGCAACGGCGCCGCCGCCGAGAAGCTCCCGCGCATGGCATGGTTCCGCCCGCCCTTCCTGGCCATGTGTGCAGCCGCGGCCGCCTCGACGATCGTCCTGTCCGGATGCGACATCGCGTTTGTCGCGGCCCTGCGCGAGTTCGGCGCGGTCTCGCTGCTCGGCCCCGTCCTCGCGATCTGGGGGCTTGGATCAGTGGTCGGCGGTCTCGTCTACGGCATGCTGCGCCGGTCCATCCCGGCCTTCCTGCTCCTGGGCGGTCTCAGTGTGGCGACCCTCCCTCTCGCCCTCTCGCCCAGCGTGTGGCCGCTTGCCGCGCTGGGCTTCCTCGCGGGTCTGCTCTGCGCGCCGACGATCACCGCAACGGTTGACCAGCTCAGCCGGGTCGTGCCCGAGGCGGCCAGAGGAGAGGCGATGGGGTGGCACGGATCCGCCATGACTGCCGGCTCAGCGCTGGGTGCCCCGCTGGCCGGTCTGGCGATCGACCACTGGGGTTGGGGCGGTGGATTCGTCACAGTCTCCGCGATAGGCGTTGCGGTGGCCACAACGGGTGCAGGGGCGACGTATGCCTACCGCCGCACCCGCGCGAGGGCCGTGACCCGACGGGCTCAGAGCACCGACCAGGTGAGCTTGTCACCCGGCCCCTGACCGTGGCACACGGCCTACACGGCGCTGCTCCTGCGTCGAGCCCTGTCAGGATTGGGAATCCAAGGGGTCACGCTGGTAGCGTTACGCACGACCGGCTGTGTCGACGGGTTGCCCACAAGCTGCCCGACCGACATAGCGTGCAAGAGAAGCCATGCAAGTCGCTTCCACCCGCGTCGGCGCGATCGCAGTTCACTGCGGCAAGCTGCCGGGTTCCAGGTCCGCCCGGCTGGGGCGTCGCACCGATGGTGCGCCGTGGCAGACGTGCAGCGTATGACGCGTGCTTGCCACCCGTCGCACGCGGCGGTTTGGTTGGATGCTCCTTGTTCTCAAAGCTCCTCGCGCACCACACGGTGGCGGGGAGCTTTTCCCGTCTCTGATGGTCGCCTTGACGGACAACATAAGGAGAACCACATCAGCGAGCCTCGTATCAACGACCGCATCCGGGTCCCGGAAGTGCGGTTGGTTGGCCCCAATGGTGAGCAGGTCGGCATCGTGCGCGTCGAGGACGCGTTGCGACTTGCTGCGGAGTCGGACCTTGACTTGGTCGAGGTGGCTCCGATGGCAAAGCCGCCGGTCGCCAAGCTCATGGACTTCGGCAAGTTCAAGTACCAGGAAGCCATCAAGGAGCGGGAAGCGCGCAAGAACCAGGTCAATACGGTCATCAAGGAGATCAAGCTCCGGCCAAAGATCGACCCGCATGACTACGGCACCAAGAAGGGCCACGTCGAGCGGTTCCTCAAGGCTGGCGACAAGGTCAAGGTGACGATCATGTTCCGCGGTCGCGAGCAGTCGCGGCCCGAGCTTGGCTTTCGCCTGTTGCAGCGCCTCGCCGAGGACATCGGCGAGCTCGGGTTTGTCGAGAGCACGCCCAAGCAGGACGGCCGCAACATGATCATGGTGATCGGTCCGACCAAGAAGAAGGCCGAGGCCAAGGCCGAACAGCGCCGCAAGCGCGAAGAGGCTGGCCCCGGTGGCGCAGCGCCGACCAAGGTGGCTACGAGCACCGTCGATGCTGCCCCCTCAGTCGCCGAGACCCCGGTTGTTGTTCCCGAGGTAGTTGCCGCCGACGTGGTTACTCCCGAGGTGGCTGCGCCCGAGGTGGTTGTTCCCGAGGTGGTTGTTCCCGAGGTTGTTACGCCCGAGGTTGTTACGCCCGAGGCGCCGGCTGTCAAGGTGGCTGCGCCCGAGGCGCCGGCTGTCAAGGTGGCTGCGCCCAAGGCGCCTGCCGCCAAGGTGGCTGCGCCCAAGGAGTCGGCTGCCAAGGTGGCTACCAAGGTGGCTGCGCCCAAGGAGTCGGCTGCCAAGGTGGCTGCGCCCAAGGCGCCGGCTGCCAAGGTGGCTACCAAGAAGGCTGCCGCCAAGAAAGCCGTTCCCAAGGCTGATGCCAGCGCCGAGGCCAAGGTCACGGCTACCGAGTAGCGCCCAGAGCTTCACGACAGAACCCCGCGGTTCGGCGACGACCCGCACAACTGAAGGAGATCGGTCCCATGCCGAAGATGAAGACCCACAGCGGCGCCAAGAAGCGCTTCCGCCTCACCGGCACCGGCAAGGTCATGCGTGAGCAGGCCGGTGGCCGCCACCTGCTCGAGCACAAGTCTTCGAAGAAGACCCGCTCTATCGCGAACGACGTGGAGCTGGCAAAGCCCCAGGCCAAGAAGATCAAAAGGCTTCTCGGCAAGTAGTCGACGAAGGTTCAGCGTCAAGAACGTTCAGACACAGTCACGTCAGCTCCGCTGACAATGACATCCAAGACATCCAACAGCTCCACTGACAATGACAATGACAGCTCCGCCGATTGCGGAAGCCGGTATGTCTCGGTCCACGTCAGCAGGAAAATCAAGGCAAGGAGTCTCACGTGGCACGCGTGAAACGGGCGGTAAACGCCCACAAGAAGCGCAGGGTTGTTCTCGAGCGCGCCAGCGGCTATCGCGGGCAGCGTTCGCGCCTGTACCGCAAGGCCAAGGAGCAGGTCACCCACTCTCTCGGTTATGCCTACCGCGACCGGCGCGCCCGCAAGGGTGACTTCCGTCGCCTCTGGATCCAGCGGATCAACGCCGGCGCCCGCGCCAATGGCATGACCTACAACCGCTTCATCCAGGGTCTGAAGGCGGCCGAGATCGAGGTCGACCGACGCATGCTGGCCGAGCTCGCCGTCAACGACGCCGCAGCCTTCGCCGCCCTGGTCGAGATCTCTCGGGCGAACGTGCCGGCGCAGGCCACGCACGCCGCAGTCTGAGTCACACCTTGGCCGCGCGCCGGTTCGACACCCCGAAGATCTGACCACCAGATGTTGACCAACATCAGCTCCGACCGGGTCAGGTCAGTGCGGGCGTTGAGCCGGCGCGCGGTGCGTGAGCGTGAGGGACTGTTCCTTGCCGAAGGTCCACAGACCGTTGGCGAGGTCGTCGCTCACCGTCCAGATGCGGTCAAGGATCTCTACGTCGACACGCAGGCGGCTGGCCGGCATACGGTCGTGCTGGAAACGGCGCAGACGGCTGGCCTGAGCATCCGCGAGGTCAGCTCCGAAGTTCTCTCCGCCATGTGCGACACGAAGGTCCCGCAGGGGATCGTCGCAGTCTGTCGGCCCATCGATGTCGACCTCGACGTGGTGCTTGAGCTGCGCCCGAGGCTCCTGGTGATCCTGACCAACATCCGCGACCCCGGCAATGCCGGGACCGTCATCCGCAGCGCCGACGCGGCTGGAGCCGACGCCGTCCTGCTCAGCGACTCCAGCGTCGACATCTACAACCCCAAGGTGGTTCGATCGACCGTCGGGTCGCTGTTCCACCTGCCGATCGTGACAGGTGTGCCCATCCCAGACCTGCTGGATCGCGTCCGACGCTCTGGTCTGACCCTGCTGGCCGCCGACAGTTCCGGGCAGTCGTTGCTGGGCGACGTGGACCTGGCCAGACCCCACGCGTGGGTGATGGGAAACGAGGCATGGGGACTCGGGTCCGACGTCCTCGAGGCCTGCGACGACGTGGTGCGGGTTCCGATCTACGGCAAGGCCGAGTCGCTGAACCTGGCGATGGCGGCGACCGTTTTCCTGTATGCGTCAGCGGCCGAGCAGCGCAGTGACCCCGAGAGTCGCTAAAGTCACCCCTATGGGACAAGGGGTGAACTCACGGGACGGGGCGGTATCCGCCGGATGGCACTCGGACGTCTGTGACGCTTACCCCGACGGACTTCTTGTGGCGGACGAGCAGGGGTTCATCGTCTACGTCAACAAACGAGCAGCCGTGATCATCGGAACCCCGGCCTCCGAGCTGCTCGGCCAGGACATCCGGACGGCGCTTCCGTTACAGGAGAACGACGGTCGGTCCTGGTGGGCCTGCACCGATCCCTGGAAGGGCTTGGCCATCCGCTCCGGTCACCGCGAAAAGCTGCTGATCATCCCAGGACGGACCGAGGTCCTGGTGACCGCCAGTTATGTCCGCCCTGGACGCAGCCTGCCGGTCACTCAAGTGGTCGTGGCACTTCGCGACGCTGAGGCACGGCGCCGCGCCGAAGCCAACAACTCCGCCCTGATCTCCACGATCGCCCACGAGCTGCGCTCCCCCCTCACCTCGGTGAAAGGCTTTTCTTCCACGCTTCTGCGTCGCTGGGATCGGTTCACCGACGACCAGAAACGGTTGATGCTGCAGACCATCGAGGCTGACGCGGACCGCGTCACCCGATTGATCACCGAGCTCCTGGATATCTCCCGGATCGACTCCGGACGCCTGCAGGTGCGCAAGCAGCCGGTGGACGTTACCGCGGCCATCAACCGGCACATCGAACGATTCGTGGCAAGCGGCTACGACCGGGCGCGGTTCGCTCTCAGCAACGGGCATGATGTGGTGTTGCCCGAGGTGTGGGCCGACCCTGACCGGCTTGACCAGATCCTCGCAAACCTGATGGAAAATGCCGTGCGCCACGGGGCGGGCACTGTCATCATGTCCGTTGCTCCGATCGGACGCGCGGGCGACGAGGCTGTTGCCGTCACCATCAGCGACGAGGGCGAGGGCATCTCGCCCGAGCAGTACCCCATGATCTTCACCCGCTTCTGGCACGGGCGCACCCGCGGCGGCACCGGCTTGGGCCTGTACGTCGTACGAGGACTTGTTGAAGCCCACGGTGGGACGATCAGCGTCGGCCGGGCGGCAGCCGGAGGGGCCGAGTTCAGGTTCACGTTGCCTGCCGGCACCCCTGAGCACGTCGTCTGAACCACCACACGCCAACAGATTTGAAAGCGATGTCTGGACCCAACAAGAGCTATGACCCTGTCGAAGTCAGCACGCTCGATCCGACCGCCCTCGCACAGGCTGTCGCCGAAGCCCTGGCTGCCTTCGCAGCCGCCGACTCGCTGGACTCCCTCAAGGCGGCGCGCCTGGCCCACCAGGGCGACTCGAGCGCCTTGTCCCAGGCCAACCGCGAGATTGGTGCCCTGCCCCCGACCGCCAAGGCCGAGGCCGGCAAGCGGGTCGGTGTGGCGCGCGCCCAGGTCGCCAAGGCTCTGGCGACACGTCAGAGCGAGCTCGAGGTCGAGCGCGATGCACGCTTGCTCGTCGAGGAGACGGTCGACGTCACCGCGCCGGTGGCCCGCCGTCCTGTCGGTGCGCGACATCCTCTCGAGCTCATCTCCGAACGCATCGGCGACATCTTCGTGGCCATGGGCTGGGAGATCGCCGAGGGGCCCGAGCTCGAGTCCGAATGGTTCAACTTCGACGCGCTCAACCTCGGTGCCGACCACCCGGCCCGCCAGATGCAGGACACGTTCTTCGTCGACCCGCCGGACGCCGGACTCGTCCTTCGCACCCACACCTCCCCGGTCCAGGTCCGGACGATGCTCGAGCGTGACCTGCCCCTGTACATCGTCTGTCCCGGCAAGGTGTTCCGCACCGACGAGCTCGACGCCACACACTCTGCGGTGTTCCACCAGGTCGAGGGGCTTGCTGTCGCGGAGGGCCTCACCATGGCGCACCTGCGGGGCACGCTCGATCATCTCGTCGAGGCGCTGTTCGGCGCGGGGCTCGAGACGCGTCTGCGACCGTCCTACTTCCCCTTCACCGAGCCCAGCGCCGAGCTGGATTTCCGGTGCTTCGTCTGCGGCGGCTCCGATGTTCACTGCCGTACCTGTGGCGGCACCGGCTGGATCGAGTGGGGCGGCTGCGGGATGGTCAACAGGCACGTCCTCACCGCCTGTGGCATCGACCCCGACCGCTACACCGGCTTCGCGTTCGGCATCGGTATCGAGCGGGCGCTGATGCTGCGCCACGGGGTCAAGGACATGCGCGAGATGGTCGAGGGTGACGTGCGGTTCAGCACCCAGTTCGGGATGGAGATCTGATGCGGGCGCCAGTTTCATGGCTGCGTGAATACGTCGAGGGTGCGCCGGTCGCGACCGGTCGCGAGGTCGCCGCGAGCCTGGTGCGTCTGGGGCTGGAGGAGGAGGACCTGCACGGTGGCGACATCACCGGTCCACTCGTCGTGGGTCGCGTCCTCGAGTTCGTCGAAGAGCGGCAGAAGAACGGCAAGCTCATCCGCAGGTGCCAGGTCGACGTCGGCCAGCATGGTCAGCGGATCTCCGAGGGCACGCCTCAGGGGATCGTCTGTGGCGCCACCAACTTCGCGGTCGATGACCTCGTCGTCGTCGTACTGCCGGGGGCCGTCCTTCACGGCGGCGTTCACATATCCGCCCGCAAGACCTACGGCCAGGTCAGCAACGGGATGATCTGCTCCGCAGCTGAGCTTGGCATCGGCTCCGGTCCTGGTGCCACCGAGGGCATCATCGTGCTGCAGTCGTTGCTCGGTGATGAGGCCGCGGCCAAGCTGACCCCCGGAGACGACGCGATCGAGCTCCTTGGCCTGGCCGACGAGGTCGTCGAGGTCACCGTCACTCCCGACCGCGGCTACTGCCTCAGCATGCGCGGCATGGCCCGCGAGTACGCCCATGCCACGGGCGGAGCCTTCCGCGACCCCGCCAACATCCAGACTGCGCCGGCCAACGCGAGCGGCTATGCCGTTCAGCTGACCGACGAGGCGCCGCTGAACGACCGCACGGGCTGTGACCGATACGTGGCACGAGTGGTGCGCGGGGTCAATGCGTCAGCAGTCTCGCCGCCGTGGATGCAGAAGCGGCTCACTCAGATGGGGATGCGGCCCATCTCGCTTGCGGTCGACGTCACCAACTACGTGATGCTCCTGCTCGGCCAGCCGTTGCACGCGTTCGACGTCTCGACCCTGCGAGGGCCGATCGTCGTCCGCCGAGCGCAGACCGGCGAGACGCTGACGACCCTTGACGATGTGGTGCGCACGCTGTACCCGCAGGATCTGCTGATCACCGACGGTGGCACAGCTGTGCTGGCGATCGCCGGGGTAATGGGTGGCGCCACCTCGGAGGTTGGCGCGTCCACGACCGACGTGCTGGTCGAGGCGGCGCACTTCGACCCGACCTCGGCGGCGCGCTCCTCTCGTCGCCACAGGCTGGTCACGGAGGCCTCTAAGAGATTCGAACGCGGGGTGGACCCGGACATCACCGCTGTCGCCGCGCAGCTGGCTGTCAACCTGCTGGTGGAGTTCGGTGGGGGAGTCTTCGATGAGGGTGTCACGGACGTGGATCACCGTCCGGAACGCGCTCGGATCGATCTCGACCCGAGCCTGCCGGCCCGGCTGGTTGGTCTGCCGTACAGCCGCGCAGAGGTCATCGCCACTCTGCGCGAGATCGGCTGCGACGTTCTTGAGCTGTCCGGATCCGGATCAGAGTCTGGGACACCGGCTGACTCGTCGGTGCTGTCGGTGCTGCCGCCCTCATGGCGCCCGGACCTGACCAACGGGCCTGACTTCGTCGAGGAGGTCGTGCGACTTCGTGGCTATGACCAGATCCCTTCGGTCCTTCCGCAGGCGGGCAGCGGCCGCGGGCTGACCCACGGCCAACGCGTCCGGCGCGTTCTGGCCAACTTCCTTGCCGCGCAAGGCTTTGTCGAGGTGTTGACCTATCCGTTCGTGTCGCCACAGAGCCATGACGACCTGGGGCTGCAGGCGGATGACCCACGTCGTCACACCGTACGTATTGCCAACCCGCTGTCTGACGAGGCGCCGCTGATACGGACCTCCGTGCTTTCGACGCTGGTCGAGGCGCTGCGCCGCAACGTCTCTCGCGGGCAGCGTGACACCGCCGTTTTCGAGCTCGGGCTCGTCACACGACCCAGCGGGGCACTCCGGGCGGCGCCCGTCCCCGGCACCCAGGCGCGTCCGGACGACGCGACGCTCGCGCAGATCATGGCGGCTGTTCCGCCTCAGCCGCGGATGATTGCTTTTGCGCTGACCGGCGCGTCCGACCGGGCGGGATGGTGGGGACCCGGCCGTCCGGCTGACTGGGCCGATGCGGTCGGTGCCGCGAGGGCCATGGCATCGGCGCTCGCGATCGAGCTGGTGGTCACGGCCGATGACTATGCACCATGGCACCCCGGTCGATGTGCACGCCTGACGCTGGCTGACGGCACGGTTGTGGGTCACGCCGGAGAGCTGCACCCCAAGGTGGTGGCTGCCGTCGGCCTGCCGCCACGCACCTGTGTCGGCGAGCTGAACGTCGACGTCCTCACCTCGGCGTGCGAAGCCAGGGTCCAGGCACGCGAGCTGTCGACCTACCCCGTGGCACGCAGCGATGTCGCCCTTGTCGTCGATGAGCAGATCCACGCAGCCGCCCTTGAGTCCGCTCTGCGGCAAGGGGCGGGCGAGCTGCTCGAATCGGTCTCGCTCATGGACATCTATCGCGGTGACCAGACCGGGCTGGGGCGCAAGTCGCTGGCCTACCATCTGGTCTTCCGCGCACCTGACCGCACCCTGACCACGAAAGAGGTCAACGGGCTTCGGGATCAGGCTGTCGCGTCAGCCGCGACCGCCGTGGGCGCCGTGCAACGCTGAACCCGACATGCGCTGACGCTGCATAAGTTCCCAACGACATGTATAGTCATACAATGGTGACGGCGGTGATTGCGGGTGCCAGCGGCTATGCCGGGGGAGAGATCCTCCGGCTGCTGCTCGGCCACCCCGACATGCACGTGGGGGCCGTCACGGCCGCATCCAGCGCGGGCGCCAGCCTGGGCACCGTCCACCCGCACCTACCGGGCTTGGCCGACCGCGTGCTGCTGGAGACCACGCCGGAGACGTTGGCCGGCCATGACGTCGTCTTCCTCGCACTGCCCCACGGCGCCTCTGCCGCACTCGTGGACCGGCTGTCGGATGACGTGCTCGTGATCGACTGCGGCGCAGACTTCCGGTTGGCCGATCCTCAGCAGTGGCGGCTCTTTTACGGCAGCGACCATGCAGGAGCGTGGCCCTACGGGTTGCCCGAGCTTCCGCTGCCCCAGGGCCACAAGGGCCGCGAGGAGTTGGTGGCGGCTCGTCGGATCGCCGTCCCCGGCTGCTATCCCACAGCGTGCACGTTGGCGCTCGCGCCAGGGTTCGTCGAGGGGCTTCTCGAGGTGGACGACGTCGTCATCGTCGCGGCAAGTGGCACCTCGGGTGGGGGTAAGTCGCCGGCGCCGCACCTTCTGGGGGCAGAGACCATGAGCTCCATGTCGCCCTATGGTGTCGGCGGCGTTCATCGGCATACACCCGAGATCGAGCAGAACCTCGGCGCTTCTGCCGGGCAGCCCGTGACCGTCTCGTTCACGCCCACTCTCGCGCCGATGCCTCGCGGCATCCTGGCCACGTGCACGGCCAAGGCGAAGCCCGGACTCGCGGCGGCCACCCTGCGCGACGCCTGGCACGCTGCCTACGACGATGAGCCCTTCGTCTACCTGCTGCCGCAGGGACAGTGGCCTCGGACCGCAGATGTGCTGGGCAGCAACAACATCCACCTACAGGTTGCGCTGGACGAACGAACCGGACGAGTCATCGCCGTGGCCGCTGTGGACAACCTGACCAAGGGCGCCGCTGGGGCAGCCGTCCAGTGCGCCAACCTGGCCTTGGGGCTGTCTGAGACCACCGGACTGCCCACCGCGGGGGTGGCTCCGTGAGCACCGGTGACATGGGGGCCACTGACATGGGGGCCACTGACATGGGCGCCACTGACATGGTCCGCGTAGCGGGTCGTCAGAGCCGGTTGGACGCGGCCACCAAAGCACAGACGCTGGTCGAGGCGCTGCCGTGGCTCGAGCGCTTTCGGGGTGCCCTCATCGTCGTCAAGTACGGCGGCAACGCCATGGTCGATGACACGCTCAAGGCGGCGTTCGCCCAGGACATCGTGTTCTTGCGCTATGCCGGGCTCCGACCGGTGGTCGTGCACGGCGGCGGCCCGCAGATCGCAACCATGCTGGATCGGGTCGGCCTGGTCACCGAGTTCAAGGCCGGTCTGCGGGTGACCACCCCAGAGGTCATGGAGGTCGTCCGCATGGTGCTGACCGGTCAGGTGGGGCGTGAGCTTGTCGGACTGCTCAACCAGCATGGCCCCCTGGCGGTGGGCTTGTCCGGCGAGGACGCTGGTCTGTTCGGAGCTCGCAAGCGGGTGGCGATCATCGATGGCCTCCCGGTGGACCTTGGCCTGGTCGGTGATGTCGAAAGCGTGAATCCCTCCGCGGTCATGGACATCCTGGACGCCGGGCGGATCCCTGTGGTGTCGACGGTGGCCCCCGACCTCGACGTGGACGGCCAGGTCCTCAACGTCAACGCAGACTCTGCCGCGTCAGCCCTCGCGGTCGCGCTGAAGGCCGAGAAGCTTGTGGTGCTCACCGATGTTGAGGGCGTCTATGCCGACTGGCCTGACAGGGACTCCTTGCTCTCGCGGCTGACGGTGAGTGCGGCGGCAGATCTGATGACCCGGGTGAACGAGGGCATGGTGCCCAAGCTGGAGGCGTGCGTGAGGGCCGTGACCCAGGGAGTGCCGCAAGCGCATGTCATCGATGGGCGGCAACCGCACTCGCTGTTGCTCGAGGTATTCACCAGTGAAGGCATCGGAACGATGATCGTCCCGGACACAGCATGAGGCCGGCCGTGGACAGTCCGACCTATCTGGATCGCTACGCACATTCGGTGATGGGCGTCTTTGGTCGTCCCAAGGCTGTCCTGACCCGCGGCGAGGGCTGCTACGTATGGGATGCCGACGGCAAGCGCTATCTCGACCTGCTCGCCGGGATAGCCGTCAACGCGCTTGGCCACGGACACCCCGACGTGGTCGATGCAGTCTGCAAGCAGGCTGCGTCCCTGATCCATGTGTCCAACTTCTTCGCCACCCCGCCACAGATCGAGCTGGCCGAGCGGCTGCTGGCGGTCGCCGGCGCACCGGACGGGTCTGCAGTCTTTTTCGGCAATTCGGGCACCGAGGCGATCGAAGCCGCGATCAAGCTGAGCCGTCGGACCGGCCGCACGGCTCTGGTCGCTGCAGAAGCGTCCTTCCATGGGCGCACCACGGGGGCTTTGGCACTGACCCACAAGCACGCATATCGCGAGCCGTTCGCGCCGTTGATGCCGTCCGTCACCCACGTCCCGCTCAATGATGAACGGGCCCTTCGTGCCGCTGTCACAGCGGACGTCGCCGCACTCTTCCTGGAGCCCATCCAGGGCGAGGCGGGAGTCGTGGCAGCTGACGCGGCGTACCTGCAGCTTGCCCGTGAGCTGACCACAGCCACAGGGGCGCTGCTCATCCTCGACGAGGTCCAGACGGGCGTGGGCCGTACCGGGACGTGGTTCGCGTTTCAGCAGGCCGGCATCGTTCCCGACGCCATCACGGTTGCCAAGGGGCTTGGCGGAGGTGTCCCGATCGGTGCCCTGCTGACCTTTGGCCCCACCGTCAGCGGACTGCTCACCGCTGGTCAGCACGGAAGCACCTTTGGCGGCAATCCGCTGGCGACCGCGGCCGGACTGGCCGTACTCGACGCGATGGACAGGGACGGACTGCTCGCCCACGCCACATCAGTTGGCAACCATCTGGCCGATTCTGTTGCAGCGCTTGGTCATCCGCTGATCTCAGGTGTTCGCGGGGTGGGACTCCTTCGCGCCATCGTGCTGTCGGCAGACGTGTCGGCCATCGTTGCTGATCGTGCACTGACGGCTGGCTTCATCATCAACGCGCCGACGCCGGACGCACTCCGGTTGGCGCCCCCGCTGATCATCACGGTGGCGCAGGTCGACGAGTTCGTGGCGGCGTTGCCGCAGCTTCTCGACGGGCTGGGGGCGGCGTCGTGATCCCGCAGACCAGGGCTGGTCGGCGTCAGCTCATCCTCGACATCCTCGGACGCCAGAGCGTGCGCTCCCAGGGAGAGCTCCTGGAGATCCTGTCCCGAGACGGCATCGAGGTCACACAGGC
This sequence comes from Dermatophilaceae bacterium, assembly GCA_035654835.1. Lineage (GTDB taxonomy): Bacteria > Actinomycetota > Actinomycetes > Actinomycetales > Dermatophilaceae > UBA4719. The sequence goes on from DASRVZ010000185.1 coordinate 47,877, forward strand.
GACCCTGTCGCGCGACCTTGTCGAGCTCAGTGCCGTCAAGATCCGCGAGGGCAAGGCCTTGGTCTATGCCGTGCCCGGGCTGGGCGGCGATCGCACGGTCCGCGTGGCCCCTGGCCTTGATGAGGTGAGCTCACACTTGCGGCGACAGTGCGAGGAGCTGCTCGTGACCGCGCGGGCCTCGGCCAACCTCGTGGTCGTGCGCACGCCGGCGGGAGCCGCCAACTACCTGGCCTCGGCGATCGACCACGCGGGCGAGCCGGACATCTTGGGCACCATCGCCGGCGACGACACCGTCATGATCATCACCAGCGGAGCACGACAGAGCCGGGCGCTGGTGAGCCGTCTACTGGCTCTGGCCGGTCGCGGACGAGCCGATCCGATCCATGAACCCGACCCTGCAGGCCCATCAAGTCGTCATTTCGACGATGACACCAACAAGGAGTCCCCGTGACTGACCGCGTCGTTCTCGCTTATTCCGGAGGTCTTGATACCTCTGTCGCCATCGGCTGGATCGCTGAGGCCATCGGCGCCGAGGTGATCGCCGTCGCCGTCGACCTCGGCCAGGGCGGAGAGGACCTTGACACCATCCGCCAGCGCGCGCTCGACTGCGGCGCCGTCGAGGCATATGTGGCCGACGCCCGCGAGGAGTTCGCTGACGGGTACTGCCTCCCGGCGATCCAGGCGAACGCCCTCTACATGGACCGCTACCCGCTGGTCTCGGCGCTGAGCCGTCCGCTGATCGTCAAGCACCTGGTCAAGGCCGCCAAGCAGCACGGCGCCACCGTCGTCGGTCACGGCTGCACCGGCAAGGGCAATGACCAGGTTCGCTTCGAGGTCGGCATCTCGTCCCTGGCGCCTGACCTCACCTGTATCGCCCCGGTCCGCGATCTCGCGTTGACGCGCGACAAAGCGATCGACTACGCCGAGAAGCACGACCTGCCGATCGAGACCACGAAGAAGAACCCGTACTCCATCGACCAGAACGTCTTCGGTCGTGCCGTCGAGACCGGCTTCCTCGAGGACATCTGGAACGCCCCCGTCGAGGACCTCTACACCTACACCAAGGACCCCGCCCGCCCGCACGAGGCCGACGAGGTCGTCATCACGTTCGAGGCCGGTGTGCCCGTCGCCATCGATGGTGTGAAGGTCAGTGTCCTGCAGGCCATCCAGGCGCTCAACGAGCGGGCTGGCAATGCCGGTGTGGGCCGCCTCGACCTGGTCGAGGACCGTCTCGTCGGCATCAAGAGCCGCGAGATCTACGAGGCCCCCGGTGCCATCGCCCTCATCACCGCTCACCAGGAGCTCGAGAACGTCACGGTGGAACGTGAGCTCGGCCGTTACAAGCGTGTCGTCGAGCAGAAGTGGGGCGAGCTCACCTACGACGGTCTGTGGTTCAGCCCGCTGAAGCGCTCGCTGGATGCGTTTGTGGCATCCACCCAGGAGCACGTCTCTGGCGACATCCGAATGACGCTGCACGGCGGTCGCGCAGTCGTCACCGGCCGGCGCTCCGAGACCAGTCTTTACGATTTCGGCCTGGCCACCTACGACGCCGGCGACACGTTCGACCAGAGCCAGGCCAAGGGCTTCATCGAGCTGCACGGCCTCTCCAGCAAGATCGCCGCCGGTCGCGACCTGCGACCGGGCAAGTGACAGGAATTCGCGAGTGACAGGGAGACATCGTGGCCGACCCACAGACCGGCATACCGCAGCCCGGTATGCCGGAGCCTGACTTCGTAGCACCGGCCAAGGTCAGTCTCTGGGGTGGCCGTTTTGCCGGCACCCCATCGGAGGCGTTGGCTCGGCTGTCAAAGTCAACGCACTTCGACTGGCGGCTCGCGCCCTACGACATCGCGGGCTCTCGCGCGCACGCCCGGGTGCTGCATCGCGCCGGCCTGCTCGACGACGCGGGCCTGGACGCCATGCTTGACGGACTCGGGCGGCTCCTGGTCGACGTGCAGTCGGGCACGTTCGGCCCTGACGAGGACGACGAGGACGTTCACACGGCGCTCGAACGCGGCCTGATCGAGCGAGCCGGCGCCGACGTCGGAGGTCGGCTCCGTGCCGGTCGCTCGCGCAACGACCAGGTGGCCACCCTGTTCCGTATGTACCTGCGCGACCACGCCCGAACCATGAGTGCGCTGGTGCTCGAGGTCGTGGATGCCCTGGTCACCCAGTCGCACCAGCACATCGACGTCGCGATGCCCGGTCGCACCCACCTCCAGCACGCTCAGCCTGTCCTGCTGGCCCATCACCTGCTGGCTCACGCCTGGGCCCTGTTGCGCGATGTCGAGCGCTGGCAGGACTGGGACCGGCGGGCGGGCATCTCGCCCTACGGGTCGGGGGCACTGGCCGGCAGCTCGCTGGGACTGGACCCTGAGGCGGTGGCCGCCGACCTCGGCTTCACCGCCGCGGTGGAGAACTCCATCGACGGCACCGCGAGCCGCGACTTTGCCGCGGAGTTCGCTTTTGTCAGCGCGATGACGGCAGTCGACATCTCACGACTCGCCGAGGAGGTCGTCATCTGGTCCACCAAGGAGTTCTCGTTCGTCACCGTGGACGACGCCTACTCCACGGGCTCGAGCATCATGCCTCAGAAGAAGAACCCCGACGTGGCCGAGCTGGCTCGCGGCAAGGCGGGGCGTCTGGTGGGGGACCTCGCCGGTCTGCTCACCACGCTCAAGGCGCTTCCCCTCGCCTACAACCGCGATCTGCAGGAGGACAAGGAACCCGTATTCGATGGCGTTGACACCCTCGAGGTCCTGCTTCCCGCTTTCGCCGGGATGATCGCGACCCTGCGGTTCAACACTGAGCGACTCGAGTCACTTGCCCCTCAGGGATTCTCGCTGGCCACGGACATCGCCGAATGGCTTGTCCGCCAGGATGTGCCGTTCCGCATCGCCCACGAGGTCGCGGGCGCCTGCGTTCGCGAGTGTGAGGGCCGTGGCATCGAGCTGTGGGACCTCTCCGATGACGAGCTGGTGGCCATCTCGGCACACCTCACCCCAGATGTGCGCGCGGTGCTGAGCGTGCGAGGGTCACTCGAGTCCCGTGACGCCAAAGGCGGTACGGCGCCGGTACGGGTCCGCGAGCAGCTGGAGAAGGTGAAGACCGTCGCTGCCGAGCGACGAGAGTGGGCCACGACGGCGGTCTCCGTTGCCGTCTGAGCTACTGAGCTCCCGTCATAACCGTCCCGCCTCACAGTGGCTCAGATGGGGAGGCTAAGGTCTGACCGCGGGGCGTATTGCGGGGCATACCCCGCAGGGCATGCCCCCGCTGACCACATTGCAGGACATACCGCAGGACATACCGCGGCCAGACGGTCGCGGTTCGTGCGCCCATCACCTGGAGGTTCGATGGCGGTAAACGAGCACCCCACCACGGCAGCTAAGCACCTTGGGGGGCCGCGCCAGTGAGCAAGACCATTTTCCCAGACGGCGTTGACGCCCCGGGGAGAGCGAAGATCTCGGTACGAACCCTGCGTATCGACAATTGGCGGAAAGCCCCGATCTGGACCTTCCTAGGTCTGACGACCTTCGTGGTCTACGCCACGATCCGGGTTGCCACCCAGAGCGCCTACTTCGCTGAGGGTGCCAGCTACTCCTATCTCACACCCTTCGCCTCACCTTGCGTGAGCGCGAACTGCGTCGAGGGATCCAGCCACTTCGGTCAGTGGTTCGGCACATTCCCGATGTTCGTTCCGCTGGCGATCGTCACCCTGACGTTCATCCTTTTGTTCCGGATGACCTGCTACTACTACCGCAAGGCCTACTACCGCGCGTTCTGGATGTCGCCCTCCGCCTGCGCGGTGCCCGAGCCGAAGACCAAGTACACCGGCGAGACTCGCTTCCCGCTGACCATGCAGAACGCGCACCGCTACTTCTGGATGGCAACTGTCCTGGTCTCACTGATCAACACCTACGACGCTTTGAAGTCCTTCCATGGCACGTCGGGCTTCGGCCTGGGCCTGGGCAACATCATCATCGTCGTCAACGTCATCCTGCTGTGGTCGTACACGATGGGCTGCCACTCCTGCCGGCACATCACCCTCGGCCGGATCAACCACTTCTCCAAGCACCCGGTGCGCTACTGGCTCTACCAGCAGGCCAGCAGGCTCAACCTGAAGCACATGCAGCTTGCCTGGACCACCCTGGCCACGCTGTGCATTACCGATGCATACATTGCGCTGGTCTCCTCCGGCACTATTTCTGATCTGAGGTTCATCGGATGAGCGAGTTCGAACGTTACGAGTACGACGTTGTGGTCATTGGAGCCGGCGGAGCCGGGCTGCGGGCCGCGATCGAGGCCAGGGAGCACGGCCTGCGCACGGCCATCGTGTGCAAGTCCTTGTTCGGCAAGGCACACACGGTCATGGCCGAGGGCGGTATCGCCGCGTCCATGGGCAACGTCAACTCCAAGGACAACTGGCAGGTCCACTTCCGCGACACCATGCGCGGGTTGTTGAGGAACTTGCCGCCGCGCATGGCCGAGCTGCACGCCAAGGAGTCCCCGGACCGGGTCTGGGAGCTTGAGACCTACGGCGCGCTGTTCGACCGCACGGAAGATGGACGGATCAGTCAGCGAAACTTCGGTGGGCACGAGTACCCGCGGCTGGCCCACGTGGGCGACCGCACGGGACTGGAGCTCATCCGCTCCCTGCAACAGAAGATCGTCTCGCTCCAGCAGGACGACCTTCTCGAGCACGGCGACGCCGAGGCCCGCCTCAAGGTCTTCGCGGAGTGCACCATCACCGACCTGCCACGGACCGACGGCGCGGTGTCCGGCGCCATGGGCTACTGGCGCGAGTCCGGCAAGTTCGTCGTGTTCGAGGCGCCGGCCGTCATCATCGCGACCGGCGGTATCGGCAAGAACTTCAAGATCACCAGCAACTCCTGGGAGGGCACCGGCGACGGTCTCGCCCTGGCGCTGAGAAGCGGCGCCACGCTGGTCAACATGGAGTTCATCCAGTTCCACCCCACAGGGATGATCTGGCCGCCGTCGGTCAAGGGCCTGCTCGTGACCGAGTCGGTTCGAGGTGACGGCGGAGTCCTGCGCAACTCCGAGGGCAAGCGCTTCATGTTCAACTACGTCCCTGAGGTCTTCCGAGGGCAGTACGCCGAGTCTGAGGAAGAAGGGGACCGCTGGTACAAGGATCCCGAGCACAACAAGCGTCCACCCGAGCTTCTGCCCCGTGACGAGGTTGCGCGCGCGATCAACAGCGAGGTCAAGGCTGGCCGTGGCACCGACCACGGTGGCGTGTTCCTTGACGTGTCGACGCGACTGCCTGCCGAAGAGATCCTCCGCAAGCTGCCCGCGATGCACCACCAGTTCAAGGAGCTCGCGGACGTTGACATCACGAAGGAGCCGATGGAGGTCGGCCCGACCTGTCACTACGTGATGGGCGGCATCGAGGTCGACGCTGACACCGAAGAGACTCGCGTCCCTGGGCTGTTTGCCTGCGGCGAGTCCGCCGGCGGTATGCACGGATCCAACCGTCTCGGTGGCAACTCGCTGTCCGACCTGCTCGTCTTCGGACGACGCGCCGGAGCGGGTGCGGCGGCATACGTCCTGGGTCTGGGCGAGAACCGGCCCAAGGTGCTGCCGTCAGATCTCGTGACCGGCGAGGCTGCAGCCGTGGCACCGTTCGAGAACGAGGGTGAGAACCCCTACACGCTGCACCAGGAGCTTCAATCGACGATGAACGACCTGGTCGGCATCATCCGACGTGAGGATGAGATCCGTGAGGCGATCGCCTCGTTGGAGGGTCTGAAGGTCCGCGCGGCAAAGGTCAGCGTCGAGGGACATCGTCAGTTCAACCCCGGCTGGCACCTCGCGCTGGATCTGCGCAACATGCTGACGGTCTCAACCTGTGTGGCCCTGGCGGCGCTGGAACGTCAAGAGAGCCGTGGTGGACACACTCGCGAGGACTTCCCCGGCATGAACCCGAACTGGCGAAGTGTCAACCTCATCTGCTCGCTGGATGGCGAAGGGGGCTCAGTGTTGATCGAGCACAAGCCCGTCCCCACGATCCGACGCGACCTGCTCGAGCTGTTCGAGCGCGGCGAGCTGTCGAAGTACCTCACCGAGGCCGAGGTGGCCATTCTCGACGACCCGTCGGTCACGCCCGAACAAGGGACTCAGTCATGACCTACGCGGCGCATTTTCGGGTGTGGCGCGGAGACTCCAACGGCGGCGAGCTGAAGGACCACACGGTTGATGTCAACGAGGGTGAGGTCGTCCTCGACATCATCCACCGGATCCAGTCCGAGCAGGCGCACGACCTGGCCGTTCGCTGGAACTGCAAGGCCGGCAAGTGCGGTTCGTGCAGCGCTGAGGTCAATGGTCATCCGCGGCTGATGTGCATGGCCCGGATGAACACCTTCACCAAGGAAGAGACCGTGACGGTGACGCCGTTGCGCACCTTCCCGATCATCCGTGACCTGGTGACGGACGTGTCCTTCAACTACGCGAAGGCGCTTCAGATCCCTGCCTTTGCGCCGCCGAAGGACCTGGCTCTGGGTGAGTACCGCATGGCCCAGGTCGACGTCGAGCGTTCGCAGGAGTTCCGCAAGTGCATCGAGTGCTTCCTGTGCCAGGACGTCTGTCACGTGGTGCGCGACCATGAGGTCAACAAGAAGTCCTTCTCCGGACCGAGGTTCCTCATCCGTGCCGCGGAGCTCGCGATGCATCCGCTGGATGCTCGCAAGGACCGGGCCGACTTCGCCGTCGAGGAGCAGGGGATCGGCCTGTGCAACATCACCAAGTGCTGCACCGAGGTGTGCCCTGAGCACATCAAGATCACCGATAACGCCATCATCCCCATGAAGGAACGGATCGTCGATCGCAGATACGATCCACTGGTATGGCTGGGCAAGAAGATCAGTCGCAGGACCGACTGACCCGCGCGTTCTTCGCAAGACCCGTTCTGGATGTGGCACCCGAGCTTCTCGGGTGCCACATCTCGCATGCGGGTGTCACGGTGCGTCTCACCGAGGTTGAGGCGTATGACGGGTCGAACGACTCCGGCTCTCATGCTTTCAGGGGTCTCACCCCGCGCACGCACGTGATGTTCGGCGAGCCGGGTGGCCTGTATGTCTATTTCAGCTACGGGATGCACTGGTGCGCCAACCTTGTCTGCGGTTCCGTCGGGTCCGCCAGCGCAGTGCTCCTGCGCGCGGGTGAGGTGATCGATGGGCTGGAGGTGGCTCGTTCGCGTCGACCTGGAGTCTTCGACCGAGACCTGGCGAGGGGCCCTGCCCGTCTTGCGCTTGCGCTCGCGCTCGGACGCGACCAGAACGGCATGGACACCTGCGCGGCTGACAGCCCCTTCGTGGTGCGTAAGGGGACGCGAGACGCCTCATCAGCCTCGAAGGGTGCCGGCGTGCGGACCGGGCCCCGTGTCGGGGTCAGCGGGCCGGGTGGCGACGCGGCGGTGTACCCCTGGCGATTCTGGCTCGAGGGGGAGGCGACGGTCTCGGCATACCGCGCTGGCACGGTCCGCTGACCGAAACCCGTTGGCCGCTCCCCGGAGGCGTAGGGCAGGCTGTGCCGTGACCGCATGGGCCAGTGAAGGGAACAGGACGCTGTGAGCGACATCCTCGAAGAGCTGCAGTGGCGTGGCCTGGTGGCGCAGACCACCGATGAGCCGGCGCTGCGTGAGGCACTCGCCGACGGACCCGTCACCTTCTACTGCGGTTTCGACCCGACCGCGCCGAGCCTGCACATGGGCAATCTCGTCCAGCTGATCCTGATGCGTCACCTGCAACGGGCTGGCCACCACCCGATCTGCCTCGTGGGTGGCTCCACCGGCTTGATCGGCGACCCCAAGGCAACGGCTGAGCGCACCCTGAACTCGCCCGAGACGGTGGCGACCTGGGTAGCACGCATCCAGGCCCAGGTGCAGCCGTTCCTGGACTTTGTGGGGGACAACCCCGCGATCATGGTCAACAACCTTGACTGGACCGCACCGATGTCCGCGCTGGACTTCCTGCGCGACGTGGGCAAGCACTTCAGGGTCAACGCCATGATCAAGAAGGATGCCATCGCCACGCGCCTGGCCAGCCAGGACGGCATCTCCTACACCGAGTTCAGCTACCAGCTGCTGCAGGGGATGGACTACCTGCACCTCTACCGCACCTATGGCTGCACCCTTCAGACCGGTGGCACAGACCAGTGGGGCAACCTGACGGCCGGCTCCGATCTGATTCACCGTGCCGAGCATCAGTCGGTGCACCTGCTGACCACGCCTCTCGTGACCAAGGCCGATGGCACCAAGTTCGGCAAGACCGAGACCGGGACCGTCTGGCTCGACGCGGAGCTGATGTCCCCCTACGCCTTCTACCAGTTCTGGATCAACGCCGAGGATGCGGCCGTGATCGGCTACCTCAAGACCTTCACCGATCGCACGCGGGCGGAGATCGACGCGTTGGAGGCGTCGGTCACCGGGACACCCTTCAAGCGCGAGGCTCAGAAGACGCTGGCCGCCGATGTGACGACCTTGGTCCACGGCGCGCTGGTCACGTCCTCGGTGCAGGCCGCCAGCGAGGCGTTGTTCGGCAGGGGAGACCCGCGCGCCCTGGATGCCGGCACGTTGCGTGACGCGACCGCTGAGCTACCAGGGGGAGAGGTCGCACCCGGAGCCTCGGTGGTGGACGCTCTGGTCGCCACAGGTCTGGTGGAGAGCCGGAACGCCGCTCGACGAGTCATCAGCGACGGCGGCGTGTCGATCAACAACGACAAGGTGACGGATCTGGACGCCGTTCTGGCCGCGGAAGACTTCCTCCATGGCCAGGTCGCCCTGGTCCGTCGAGGACGCAAATCCCTTGCGGCAGCACGTCGTTCGCTCTGATCGCGGTGCCCTGAGGGTACCTCGGCAGCACGTTGACCAGCGGATTTGCGCTGGGTGGCGACGACGACCTACAGTTCTCCAAGTCAGCCCGCGAGGGAGGAACGGACACCACTGATGCCGGCGCGCAAGCACGGTTCGAAGTGGCCGGTCCCTCGGGTTGCCAGCCAAAGTCCCGCATGACGCTTCGATCTACGATCGGCGCCGATTATGCGAACGGCCGCTTGGCGGATAAGTTTGAACGGTTGCCCCGATGTGCTGCTGGAAGGTGGCGTGTGGGTGTGCGTGCGATTCTTGAGAACTCAACAGCGTGCCAAAAATCGATGCCAAGTTTGATCTCGTTCTTGTGGGTGGCTTTCGGGTTGTCTCATGGGTTCGGGTTTTTCTTTGGTTGAATAAGAATTGAGTCAGTTTGACTCGTTCTGCTCAGCTGGAATCAGTTACCCTTCGGGGTTTGTTTTTCCTTTCGCTCCTCTTTTGGGGGGTGTTGGGGTTTGAACATCAACGGAGAGTTTGATCCTGGCTCAGGACGAACGCTG